>NZ_JBSGJR010000758.1:0-2728 GCF_053605645.1 Micromonospora sp. NPDC003776 | reverse complement strand
GCCGCCACCCGGGCGGCGCGCCCGCACCCGCGCTTCAGTCGACCAGCGCGGAGTAGACGAGCTGGCGCAGCTGCGAGCGCAGCGGGTGGGTGCTCGACGGCATGAGTTGGGTGAACAGCAGGGCGGTGACCTCCTCCACCGGGTCCACCCAGAACGCGGTGCTGGCCAGGCCGCCCCAGTAGTACTCGCCCACGCTGCTCGGCACCCGGGACGGCACCGGGTCCAGCACCACGGCGAAGCCGAGCCCGAAGCCGATGCCGTCGAGGATCGTCTCGGCGAACCCGCCCGGCGAGAACGAGGCCAGGTCCCGGTTGCCGGGCAGGTGGTTGCGGGTCATGAAGCGCAGCGTCCGGGGGCCCAGCAGGCGGACCCCGTCCAGCTCGCCGCCGCGCAGCAGGAACTGGGTGAAGCGGTGGTAGTCGGCGGCGGTGGAAACCAGGCCGCCGCCGCCGGAGAACCAGCTCGGCTCGGCCAGCGCGGCCCGGCCGATGCCGTCGGCCCGGATCGCCGCGCCGGTGGCCGGGTGCGGGGTGTAGAGCGCGGCCAGCCGCTTGGCCTCCGGCTCGTCGACCCGCCACCGGGTGTCGGTCATGCCGAGCGGGCGCAGGATCCGCTCGGTGAAGAAGGCGTCCAGGCTCTGCCCGGACACCACCTCGACCAGCCGGCCCAGCACGTCGGTGGAGACGCCGTAGTTCCAGCTCGTGCCCGGCTGGAAGAGCAGCGGCAGCTGCGCCAGCCCGGCCGAGGCCGCGGCCAGGTCCGCGCCGGGCGGCACGCCCAGGTCGAAGCCCGCCTTGCGGTACAGGCCGTCGACCACGGAGACCTGGGCGAAGCCGTACGTCAGGCCGGCGGTGTGGGTGAGCAGGTGCCAGACCCGGATCGGCTCGACCGCCGGCACCGTGTACGGCTTGAGCACCGAGCCCTTGTCGTAGACCCGGACGTCGGCGAACTCCGGCAGCCAGCGGCTGATCGGGTCGTTCAGCTCGAACCGGCCCTCCTCCCACAGCATCATCGCCGCGACCGAGGTGATCGGCTTGGTCATCGAGTAGATGCGCCAGAGGGTGTCCGCCTCGACCGGCGTGCCGGCCTCCCGGTCCCGCAGCCCGTACGTCGAGGAGTGGGCGACCTCGCCCCGGCGGGTCACCACGATCTGCCAGCCGGCGAGCCGGCCGTCGTCGACGTACCTGCCGAAGTGCTCGTCGATCCGCGCCAGTCGGGTGGGGTCGAAGCCGATGTCAGCGGGGTCCGTGCTCACTGCGAGGTTCACGGGCCGACGCTACCGCCCGGTAGCCGGAGCGGGAAGTGTCGGCCGCCCCCACTAATCTCAGCCACATGCCGGAGACCGTCGAGGACGTCACCTACCGCCACGAGGACTGGTACGCCGAGGAGTTGGTCGACCGGCACTTCGTCCGGTGCGAGTTCTTCCACGTCGACCTCACCGAGGCGGTGAGCCAGGGGGCGAGCTTCACCGAGTGCGTCTTCGGCAACGTGGCCTTCAACGCCTCCCGGCACACCGACACCGCGTTCAACCGCTGCACCTTCAAGCGGTGCAACCTCTTCGAGGCCGAGTTCACCGGCTGCAAGCTGGTCGGCAGCACCTTCGACCAGTGCGACCTGCGCCCGCTGCGGATCGACGGCGGCGACTGGTCGTTCGTGGCGCTGCCCGGCGCCGACCTGCGCGGGGTGCGGATCACCGACGTCCGGATGCGCGAGGTCGACCTGACCGGCGCGGACCTGACCGGCGCCACCGTCACCGGCGTCGACCTGTCCGGGGCGCAGTGGCACGCCGCCAAGCTGATCCGGGCCGACCTGCGGGGCAGCGACCTGACCGCGCTGGACCCGACGGCCGTCGAGCGGACCGGCGCGATCGTCGACGCGGAGCAGGCCGTCGTGCTGGCCCAGGCGCTCGGCTTCGAGATCCGCTGACCCGCGGCCGAAAGGCGCCGCACGCTGTCAGGTTTTCCTGCCACGCTGACCGGCATGACATGGTGGCCCGACCTGGTGGCGTCCGAACCCGATTTCGCCGCGCGCGTGCGCGCCCGCTTCGCGGTCCGCAAGCACGGCACGATGGCGACCCTGCGGCGGGACGGCTCGCCCCGGATCAGCGGTACGGAGTTCGACTTCGACACCGACGGCCAGCTCCGGCTGGGCAGCATGGCGGGCGCGCGCAAGGCGCTCGACCTGCGGCGCGATCCCCGGGTGGCGCTGCACTGCCCGACCGAGGACGCCCCCGAGGACGATCCGGCGTCCTGGGAGGGCGACGCGAAGATCGCCGGCCGGGCGCATGAGGAGCCGCCGGGGGAGGACGGCTCGCACCGGTTCCGGATCGAGCTGACCGAGGTGGTGCTGACCCGGGTCGGCGACCCGCCGGACCACCTGGTGATCGAGACCTGGCATCCCGACCGGGGGCTGGAGCGGCGACAACGGCGGTGAACGCACCTCCCACTGTCGGGAAAATGCCTCGCGTCGACAGCTTCGCCGAGCTCGGGACGTGTGTCATTCTCCCTGCGGCGGCCCACGGGGCGACCGCTGGTGCCGGTGGCCGAGGGAGGGTCGTGGCTGAGGACGAACTCACGCAGACCGGTATCCGGGTCGGGGGGTGGCTTCCCGCCGTACCGGCCGAGCCGGGTGCCGCGCCGCGACCGCCGGCCGTGCCGCGCCGGCTGCCCGCCGCCCCCGACGCCGGGGTCGAGCCCGGGGCGGCGGAGGCGGGGCCGGCCGATCCGGC
>NZ_JBSGJR010000757.1:0-2729 GCF_053605645.1 Micromonospora sp. NPDC003776 | reverse complement strand
GGGCCACCAGGCCGCCCGGCGACCCGCACCGGCACCGCCTCGACCGGGTCCAACCCCAGCTCGCGGGCCCAGCCGGCGACCGCCTCGGCCCGCTCGGCGGAGCCGGGTTGCAGGCCATGGTCGACGGTCACCAGGCCGGCGGCCCGGCCGAGCCGGGGCGCCACGAAGGCGGTGGCCGCGGCCAGCGCCAGCGAGTCGGCGCCGCCGGAGCAGGCCACCAGCACCGGTCCGGCCCCGGACAGCCCGGCCAGCGCCCGGCGTACGGCGATCCGGACGGCGGCGACCGGCGGGGCGAGCGCGGCCACGGCTCAGCCGGCGGTCGGGGTGGCCCCCGTCGGCCCGTGCACCCGGGCCACCCAGGCGTCCGGGTCACCCAGTTCGTCGAGCCGGGGCAGGGTCAGCGGGGAGGAGAAGATCCGGTTGAAACCGGCCATGCCGACCCGGTCGACCACGCCGTGCACGAACTTGCGGCCCTCGGCGTACTGCCGCATCTTGACCTCGATGCCGAGCAGCCGGCGGATCGCCTTCTCCAGCGCGTTGCCGGACTCCCGGCGACGGTTGAAGGACGCCCGGATGGACTCGACGCTCGGGATCACCTGCGGCCCGACGCCGTCCATGACGAACTCGGCGTGCCCCTCCAGCAGCGTCATCAGCGCGGTGAGCCGGTCCAGCACGGCCCGCTGCGCCGGGGTCTGCACGATGTCCAGCACGCTGGCCCGGCTCTCCGGGTCGCGCACCGCCTCGGAGAGGGTGGCCACCCCGCGGCGCAGCCGTTCGAGCAGGTGCTCGCCGGCCTGCGCGGCGTCCACGAACGCCTGCACCTCGCTGAGGAAGTACGCGCGCATCCACGGCACGGCGGTGAACTGGGTGCGGTGGGTCACCTCGTGCAGGCACACCCAGAGCCGGAAGTCCCGGGGGTCGGCGCCCAGCTTCCGTTCCACCTCGACGATGTTCGGCGCGACCAGCAGCAGCTGGCCGGGGTCGCCAGCGAAGACCTCGTACTGGCCGAGCACCCGGCCGGAGAGGTACGCCAGAACCGTGCCGGCCTGCACCCCGGTGAGCCGGGACCCGACCGCCTCGGTGAGCGGCCCGGGGCGCTTGTCACCGGAGAGGCGGCTCACCAGCGGGCTGATCACCTCGCGCAGCCCGGCGATGTTCGCCGCCGCCCAGTCCCGCCGGTCCACCACCCGTACCGGTGGATGGGCGATCTGGGACCGCAGGCCGGTGTAGTCGGCGACGTGCCCCGCCGCCTCCTCGGTCAGCCGTCGCAGCTCGCTGACCACGTCGGTGGCCTCGGCGTACGACACGCGAGGGCCAGACTTGCCCAACGCCCCCGCGGTGGCGGCGGCCAGATCCCAGTCCACGAACTGCGCCATGAACCCACCGTACCCGCGCCGCGACACCCCAAGCCGGGATCGACGATCGTCGTAGCGGCTCAGCGGCAGCCGCAGCCGGCCAGCGCGGAGCTGATCCGGTCGAGAGCCTCCCGGGTCTCGTCGAGGGTGCCCGCCGGGGCCCGGTCGGTCAGCACGGCGAAGGTGAGCAGCCGGCCGTCGGCCGTGGTGACCAGGCCGGCGATCGCGCTGACCCCGGTCAGCGTCCCGGTCTTGGCCCGGACCACGCCGGCCCCGGCCTTGGTGACCGATTCCTGGTAGCGGTCCCCCAGGGTGCCGGACCAGCCGCCGACCGGCAGGCCGCCGAAGATCGCCGCCAGCTCGGGGTGGCTGCCGTTGCCGGCGAGGGTGATCAGGTCGGTGAGCAGGGACGGGCTGATCCGGTTGGTCCGGGACAACCCGCTGCCGTCGGCCAGGTCGATCTCGTTGGCCGGCAGGCCCAGCTCGCCGAGCACCTGGTCGGTGGCGGCCGCGCCGCCCGCGAAGGAGGCCGGCTTGCCCTTGGCGAGTGCCACCTGCCGGGCCATGTACTCCGCGATCACGTTGTCGCTGTCGCTGATCATGATGTCGACGAGCCGGACCATCGGCAGCGACTCGACCTTGCCCAGCTCGGTGCCTGGCGCGGGCGCCGCCGTGCCGGAGGCCGTGGGCGCGCTGCCCTGCTTCACCTCCGCGGCGGCGCCGGTGAGCCCGAGCAGCTTCGCGAACTGCCAGCCGGCGGTCAGGTCCGGCTGGGGCACCCGCTCGGCGGCGCCGTGGGTGTCGTCGAACGTCTTCCGGGCCGCCTCGGGGTCGCGGCGGGCGGCGTCCGTGGTCAGCGCGGTGATCGCCGCGCCGTACCCGCCGGTGGGGATGTCGGCGTCCCAGCCCGGCCCGTACACCTCGCCGCTGAACAGGGACGAGTCGACGATGACCTTGGTCGGTGCGGTGCCGCCGAGGGCCTTGCGCACCTGGGCGGCGAGGTCGTCCAGCCGGGCCGCGCCCGGGTAGAAGCCGTTCTTGTCCACGGCGAGGGTGGGGTCACCGCCGCCGACCAGCACCACCTCACCGGGGTTCGGGCCGGCCACCGCGCGGGTGGGGATCCGGTACGCCGGACCCCGGGCGGCCAGCACGGCGACGGCGGTGGCCAGCTTCGTCACCGAGGCGGGGACGGTCGGGGTGTCCTGCCCGCGGCCGTAGAGCGCCTTGCCGGTGACCACGTCCCCCACCGAGATGTTCACCCGCTCGCCGAGCGCGGCGGCCGCGACCAGGGGTTCGAGCGCGGCACGGACCCCGCCGGGAGTCGGCGTCGGGGCGTTCGGGTCGGCGCCGGCGAGCACCTCGGCCGGGGCGGGC
>NZ_JBSGJR010000756.1:0-2731 GCF_053605645.1 Micromonospora sp. NPDC003776 | reverse complement strand
TCGCCGAGCTGTTCACCGTGGGGCTGGCCATCGGAGTCGGTGAGGGCTTCGGTGTAGCCCTTGTCGACGCCGAGCCTTCGGTCGCCGCATGGCCGTGTCCCGGCCTGGCCGGCGGTGTCGGCCCGGTCGGCGGTGTCGGTCTGTCCGGCGGTGTCGGCCTGGTCGCGGGTCGTCCGGTTCTGGTCGACGGGTGCGTCCTGATCGAGGGAGGCGTCCAGGTCGCTGGTGTCGCCCTGGTCGACGGGGCCGTCCTGGTGGCGGGTGTCGTCCGGTTGGTGGCTGTCGCGCTCGTGGAGCGCGTCCGGCTCGTGGCCGCCGTCGTCCCCGCGGCTGGGCGCCGTGCCGGCCCCGGCGGGGACGTCGTCCGTGGCCTTCGGGGTCCGCTCGTCGCCCGGCTGCCGCGGCGACGGCGGTACGGGGCGCTGGATCGGCTCGTCGGCGCCTGGATCCCGGCCCGTGACCGGGATGCTCCCGTCGGCCGGCCGGCCGGTGTCCGGCTGCGGCTGCGCCATCGCGGCAATCTCCTCTCGCGCCCGTTGCGAGGTTAATACCGCCGTGCCACCCCCGACGAATCCCGCCCACCCGGAACCGGCGGCGATCTTGGACACTTCCCGTGCGGTCCAACCGGAAGTGTCCAAGATCCGGGCGAGCCGCGCCGGGAGCCGCGGCGCGGGCTGCTGCGGTGCGGCGTGGTGGCGGGCGTGGCACCGCGTACCCTTGGGCATCATGAGTGCCCCGTCCACGACGCCGCGTCCGACCGCGTCCAACTCCGTGTGGCCCCGGCTGGAGCCGCTGCTGCCCCAGGTGACCAAGCCCATCCAGTACGTCGGTGGTGAGCTGGGTGCGGTGGTCAAGGACTGGGACGCGGCGACCGTCCGGTGGGCGCTGATGTACCCGGACGCGTACGAGGTGGGCCTGCCCAACCAGGGCGTGCAGATCCTCTACGAGGTGCTCAACGAGCTGCCGGACGTCCTCGCCGAGCGGACGTACGCGGTCTGGCCGGACCTGGAGAAGCTGATGCGCGCCCACGGCGTGCCGCAGTTCACGGTCGACGCGCACCGCTCGGTGCGCGACTTCGACGTGTTCGGCGTCTCGTTCTCCACCGAGCTGGGCTACACCAACCTGCTCACCGCGATCGACCTGGCCGGCATCCCGCTGCTCGCCGCCGACCGCACCGACGCCGACCCGGTGATCGTGGCCGGCGGGCACGCCGCGTTCAACCCGGAGCCGATCGCCGACTTCGTCGACGCCGCCGTGCTCGGTGACGGCGAGGAGGCGGTGCTGGAGATCACCGCGATCGTCCGGGACTGGAAGGCGGAGGGCTGCCCCGGCGGGCGTGACGAGCTGCTGCTGCGGCTGGCCCGCACCGAGAGCGTCTACGTGCCGCGCTTCTACGACGTGGACTACCTGCCCGACGGCCGGATCCAGCGGGTCGTGCCCAACCGCCCGGACGTGCCGTTCCGGGTGCACAAGCGCACGACGATGGACCTGGACGCGTGGCCGTACCCGAAGAAGCCGCTCGTGCCGCTCGCCGAGACGGTGCACGAGCGGTACGCGGTGGAGATCTTCCGCGGCTGCACCCGGGGCTGCCGGTTCTGCCAGGCCGGCATGATCACCCGCCCGGTCCGGGAGCGCTCGATCACCACCGTCGGCCAGATGGTTCAGCAGGGGCTGGAGTTCTCCGGCTTCCACGAGGTCGGCCTGCTGTCGCTGTCGTCGGCCGACCACTCCGAGATCGGCGACATGTGCTCCGGCCTGGCCGAGCAGTACGCGGGCACCAACGTCTCGCTCTCGCTGCCCTCGACCCGGGTCGACGCGTTCAACATCGACCTGGCCCAGGAGCTGTCCCGCAACGGCCGGCGGACCGGTCTGACCTTCGCCCCGGAGGGCGGGTCGGAGCGGATCCGCAAGGTCATCAACAAGATGGTGTCGAAGGAAGACCTGATCCGCACCGTGGTCACCGCGTACACCAACGGCTGGCGGCAGGTGAAGCTCTACTTCATGTGCGGCCTGCCCACAGAGACCGACGAGGACGTCCTCGAGATCGCCGACATGGCGCACGAGGTCATCCGGGCCGGCCGGGCCGCGACCGGGTCCAAGGACATCCGCTGCACAGTCTCCATCGGCGGGTTCGTGCCGAAGCCGCACACCCCGTTCCAGTGGGCGTCGATGGCCCGGCCGGAGGTCATCGACGGTCGGCTCAAGCTGCTCAAGCAGGCGATCAACGCGGACCGTTCGCTGGGCCGGGCGATCGGCTTCCGCTATCACGACGGTGAGCCGTCGCTGATCGAGGGCCTGCTCTCCCGGGGCGACCGCCGGGTCGGCGCGGTGATCCGCAAGGTGTGGGAGAACGGCGGCCGGTTCGACGGGTGGAGCGAGCACTTCTCATACCAGCGCTGGGTGGACGCCGCCGCCGAGGCGCTGCCGACCTTCGGCGTGGACCTGGACTGGTACACCACCCGGGAGCGCGACGAGCTGGAGGTCCTGCCCTGGGACCACCTCGACTCGGGTCTGGACAAGGACTGGCTCTGGCAGGACTGGCAGGACTCCCTGTCCGAGTACGAGCAGGACGACTGCCGGTGGACGCCGTGCTTCGACTGCGGTGTCTGCCCGTCGATGGACACCGAGATCCAGATCGGCCCGACCGGCCGGAAGCTGCTGCCGCTGACCCCGGTCAACGGCCTGAAGCTGCCGGCCGGCGCCCAGCAGTAGCGCCGCCGCCGACCGACCC
>NZ_JBSGJR010000755.1:0-2739 GCF_053605645.1 Micromonospora sp. NPDC003776 | reverse complement strand
CGGGGCTGGGCGTGCACGGCGCCGCCGTGCGCCTGGGCCACCGCCCGCACGATCGACAGGCCGAGCCCGAAGCCGCGCCCGGCACCGGCCCGGTCCGGTCCACGGCCGGCGACCCGCTCCTGACGGAGCCGCCGGAACGGCTGGAAGATCGTCTCGAGGTCGTAGCTGGGCACCACGGGACCGGTGTTGGCGACCACCAGGGTGGCGCGGCCGTCGAGGCTGCCGGTGCTGACCTCGACCTCGCCGCCGGCCGGCAGGTTGTGCCGGACCGCGTTCTCCACCAGGTTCTGCGCCAGCCGTTCCAGCAGCACCGGGTCGCCGGCCGTGGGGGCGGGCGCGAGGTGCCGGCGTACGGTCAGCTCCGGCGCGCCGGCCTGGTCGAGGACGTGGCCGGCGATCTCGGCGAGGTCGACCGGGGTGCGCTCGACGACCTGCTGCTCCGAGTCGGCGAGGGTGAGCAGCCCGTCGATGAGCCGTTCGTGGCGTTCGTTGATCGCCAGCAGGGTCTCGCCGAGCTGACGCAGCTCGGCGGACGCGCCGGGCCGGGACACCGCCACCTCCAGCAGTGACCGGTTGAGCGACAGCGGGGTACGCAGCTCGTGCGAGGCGTTCGCCACGAACCGCCGCTGGCCGTCGAAGGACCGGTCGAGCCGCTCCAGCATCAGGTCGAACGTGTCGGCGAGTTCCTTGACCTCGTCCCGGGGCCCGTCGAGGGCGATCCGCTCGTGCAGGCCCCGCCCGGCCGTGCCGGCGGCGATGCGTTGGGCGGTGCCGGTGATCTGCTGCAGCGGCTGCAACGCCCGGCCGGCGATCAGCCAGCCGAAGGCGAGGGCGACCGCCGAGATCAGCAGCAGCGCGACGGCGCCCTGGGTGAGCAGGGACTCCAGCGCGTTGCGTTTCGCCTCGTCCTGGGCCTCCTGAATCAGGACGCGCAGCTGGTCGGCCGCGCCCATGCCGGGCAGCTTGCCGATGGGGTCCTCGATGATCTGCGCCTTCACCCCGGTCAACGGCTGGCGCATGCGCTGGTCGACCAGCACGTACGTGACCGCGAGCAGGACCAGGCCGGCGAGCAGCAGCAGGCCGCCGTGGACCAGGGTAAGCCGGGCGCGGATGGTCAGTCGCTTCATCGGATCTGATACCCCACTCCCGGTACGGTCTCAACCACCTGCGGGTCGCCGAGCTTGCGGCGCAGCTTCATCACGGTCACCCGGACCACGTTGGTGAACGGGTCGATGTGCTCGTCCCAGGCCCGCTCCAGCAGTTCCTCGGCGGAGACCACCGCCCCGCCGGCGCGGACCAGCTCGGCCAGCACCGCGAACTCCTTGCGGGACAGGGCGACGTACCGGCCGTCGCGGTAGACCTCCCGGCGGGCCGGATCGACCACGATGCCGGCCCGGGTCAGCTTCGGCGGCACCGCCGGTCGGGCGCGGCGGGCCAGGGCGTGCACCCGGGCGGAGAGTTCGACCAGCGCGAACGGTTTGACCAGGTAGTCGTCGGCGCCGAGGGCCAGCCCGGAGACCCGTTCCCGTACGGCCGCGGCGGCGGTCAGCATCAGCACCCGGGTCTCGGTGCCGCTGTCGACCACCGCCCGGCAGACGTCGTCGCCGTGCACGACCGGCAGGTCGCGGTCGAGCACCACCACGTCGTAGTCGGTGACGCCGAGCCGTTCCAGCGCGGCGTCCCCGTCGTAGGCGACGTCCACGGCGAACGCCTCTCGGCGCAGCCACTCCGCGATGGAGTCGGCCAGCAACGTCTCGTCCTCGACCACCAGCACCCGCACGCCTCCCATGGTGCCGCGCCCGTGAATAACGGCGGCGTTAACGCCGCCGGTTACGCCCGGGATACCGCCGTCGCGGTGCAGTGGTCGGTATCGGCCGGCGATCCGCGTCGGCCCGGAGGAAGGAGTTGTCATGCGCCGACGAATGTCGGGCACACTGCTCGTCCTGCCCCTGCTGTTGGGCCTGGCGGTCGCCGGTTGCGGCGGCGCCGACCGGGACGGGGCGCAGGTGGCCACGGCCGGTGGCGGTGCGGCCGGTGCGTCGCCGAGCGCCAGCATGGTCCCGGTCAAGGACGAGGATCGGCAGCGCGAGTTCGCCAAGTGCATGCGCGAGAACGGGGTGCCGGACTTTCCGGACCCGGAACCCGGCGACGGCGGTGGCTTCAAGATCCGCATGCCGGAAGGCACCGACAAGTCGAAGGTCCAGGGTGCGATGGAGCAGTGCCGGAGCCTGCTGCCCAACGGCGGCAAGGAGATCAAGCTCAACCCGGAGCAGGTGGAGAAGGTGCGCCAGCTGGCCAAGTGCATGCGGGAGAACGGGGTGCCCAACTTCCCCGACCCGGGCCCGGACGGCAGCATCGAGCTCAACGGCGGCGGCTTCGACCCGGACAGCCCGACGATGCGGGCCGCGCTGGAGAAGTGCCGCCAGGAGGGCGCGCCGCTGATGCTGAAGAGGAAGCCGTGAGCGGGGGCGGCACGGCGGCGACGGGCGCGACGACCGCCCGGCCGGCCGAGCCGGAGGCGACCGACGCGACGCCCACCCGGCCGGCCTTCGCGGAAGCGACGGGCGCGACAACCGCTTCGCCAGCCGATCCGGCCTCAGCGGACGCGACGGCCGCCGCGCCGGCCGGTGATCGTGGGCGTCGCCGGCGGCGTCGCGGGCGTACCCCGATCGTGGTTGCCTCGGCGGTGGTGGTCGCCGCCGCGGCGGGCGTCACGGCCGCGGTCGCGAGCGGTGGTCG
>NZ_JBSGJR010000754.1:0-2742 GCF_053605645.1 Micromonospora sp. NPDC003776 | reverse complement strand
GGAGCCGGCGTCCTCCTCCGGCCGGCCGGCTTCGGGGGCGGACCGGTCCGGCCCGGGGCGTCGCCAGAACTCGTCGTCGGGGCTGCCACCGCTCGGCGTCGTCACGCCGTCCGACGCTACCAACGCGCGGGCCGGTCGGCCGCGCCGACGCGACGGGGTGACCCCGGCCGGGCGGTCGAGGTGTCGCCGCGCGCCGGTATCCTTGCTGCTCGTGAGCGATCCCGGCAGGCGTGGCGACGACGATCGCGTGGTCGATCTGAGCGACGATCTCGTGGTGCTGCCCGAGCAGACCACCGACGACACCGACCGTGGCTGGGGCGAGCGGCCCGGCGGCAACGACGACTGGCTGCTGGCCGAGCGCCCGCCGCACTGGGACTGACCGGGCGGCGTCCCGGCCCGCGGCCCGGCTGAGCGCCCCCGGCACTGGCGCGGACGAGCGACGGTCAGCCGCGTACGACGACCGCGAAGCGGCTGCCCTCGGGCACCCCGACGGCCCGCTGGGCCTGCTCCGGGGCGGAGGGCCAGGTAGAGCGCGGAGGAGCCGTCGACCGCCCCGGACGCGCCCACCACGTCGAGGACCAGCGCCCGCGCGGCGAGCAGTGTCGGCTCCCCGGCCCCCGCGCCGACCGGTACGACCAGCAGGTCCACCCGGGCACCCGGGCGGAGCACCGCGAGGGCGGCCGGCTCGGCCAGCCGGACCGGCACGCCGACAGAGCCACTGGGCAGCGGCAGGGCCCGGCCGGAGGAGCCCGGCTCGGGGGTGGCCGGACCGGCGGTCGTGGCCGGCCCCGCCCCGCCGGTGCCCGGGGGCGGACAGCCCGCCGGGGTCGACAGGACGGCGGCGGCCAGACCGAGCAGCACGGCGACCAGCGCCACCCGGAGCAGGGTCCCGCCGCGGGGCAGCCCGCGCCACCGCACCGGCCGCAGAGATCCCTCGCCCGCCACCGCACCCTCCCGCCCGCACCAGCAATCGCCAGCAGGCTAGGCAGACACCGGCAGACCCGTCACCCACCATCCCCGTTCCTGTGGACAACCTCCCGCCCCTGTGGATAACCGCACCGCCCAGTCCACCCGAGGAGAGGTCCAGCGCCCCTCATTCACGGAAATAGTGGCCACCCCCGCGGGGATGGCCACTATTTCCGTGAATCTGTGTGGATCTTGAGAGGGCGAGCGTCAGGAGGAGCTGCTGGCCGCCGGGGTCTTGGTCGACGAGCTGCCGGTCGAGGTCGACCCGGACGAACCGCTCGTGGTGGTGCTCGACGCGCCGTTCGAGGACGACTCGGACTTCGCCGGCTTGCTCGTGCCGCTCGTGGCGGTGTCGGAACCGGACGAACGCGAGTCGGTGCGGTAGAAACCGGAGCCCTTGAACACGATGCCGACCGAGTTGAAGAGCTTGCGCAGCCGCCCCTCGCACGCGGGGCACTCGGTCAGCGGCTCGTCAGAGAAGGACTGCACCGCCTCGAGCTGGTGGCCGCACGCGGTGCAGGCGTACTGGTACGTGGGCACGTTCTCCTCCGGATCTGGCACGGCCGGTTGGCACTCGACTTATCCGAGTGCCAATGGTGCGTCATCGGACCCGGGTTCGTCCAGCGGAAGCGGGCCGTCACACACCCGCACCAGCCCGTCGGCCGGGGTGATCACCGCGCGCACCGGGAGGTCGTGCGGCTCCCCGGGCACCGCCGCGAGCAACTCCCCGTCGTGCAGCAGCGCCACCGTCACCGTCGTCGCCGGCACCCGGGCGAGCGCCCGGTCGTAGGAGCCGCCACCGCGGCCGAGCCGGATCCCCCGGCGGTCCACGGCCAGCGCCGGTACGACCACCAGCGTGGCGGTGGCGATCGCGGTGGGCCCCAGCCGGGGGCCGTCGGGCTCGCGCAGGCCCCGCCCGGCCGCCCGCAGCGACCCCGGGCCGGCGTACCCGGCCCAGTCCAGGTCGAGATCCTGCCGGAGCACCGGGAGCAGCAGCTCCGCCCCCGGCGCGAGCGCGGCGCGCAGCATGTCGGGCAGGTCCGCCCCGCCGGGCTCCGAGCCGACCGGCACGTACGCGGTCATCCGGGCCGGGCTCAGCCGGCGTACCAGGGAAACCAGCTCGGCCTGGACGCGCGCCGCCGCCTCCGACCGGTGCGGAGCGGCCAGCGCCCGGCGGTGCGCGAGCCGCGCGACGCGCAACTCCCGTTTCGCCTCATGCGGCACATCCGCTTCATCAGAAAATTCCGGCACGCAACACTCCTGACGCAACGCTTGCCTCCCGGTCGCTCTGTGTCAGCATCGCAAAAAGGGGCGCGGAACTTCCGGGGGGAAGCTTGACGCTACGCGGGCGGTTGACGGCGGCCTTCCTCGCGGTGGTGCTCGGCCCCGTCCTGCTCGGCGCCTTCTTCGTCGGCTCCACCGTGGCCACCCTCGACCGCAGCCGCTCCACCGAACGCCTGGGGCTGGCCGCCGCGGGCGTGCGTACCTCCGTGGACGCCCTCTGCCAGCAGCTCCGCGCGGCGGCGGACGCCGTCGCGCTGGTCACCGATCCGGCCGCTAGGCCCCGCGCCGCGGACCAGGTGGTGGGGCGCGGCCTGGCCGCCGCCGTGCGGGTCTCCGACACCGCCGGCGGGGTCAGCTACGCCACGCCCGGCGGCCCGGCCGGCCCCTGGCGGGACTGCGCCGGCGACCCCTCGACGACCGGCCCGGTCCGGGCGCTCGCCGTCCGGGTCCAGCTCCGCGACCCCGCCGGCGCCGACCTCGGCACGGTCGCCG
>NZ_JBSGJR010000753.1:0-2756 GCF_053605645.1 Micromonospora sp. NPDC003776 | reverse complement strand
GGCAGGTCACGCGGCGCGAGGTGGGCCGCCGGGGCGGCGAACAGCGCTACGAGCAGTGCCTGCACGCCGACGACCAGGACGGCCAGCAGGACCGCCAGGGACCAGGGGGACCGGAGCCGGGACGACATCATCGCCTCCTAAACGAACGCTCGTTCTCTTTGAACGCAGACTGCACTCCGCACCGCTCTCACGTCAAGAACGAACGTTCGTTTTACACTGTGCGGCGTGCCACGCGTATCCGAAGAACACCGGGCGGCGCGCCGCCAGCAGATCCTCGACGCGGCCCGCCGCTGCTTCCTGCGCGACGGCTTCCACAACACGTCGATGCAGGACGTGATCGCCGAGGCCGGGCTCTCGGTCGGCGCGGTCTACCGCTACTTCCCGAGCAAGAACGACCTGATCACGGCGATCGCCCAGGCCGTCATCGGCGGCGCGGAGGGGGTCTTCGCCGAGCTGGCCGCCGCCGAGCCGCCCCTGCCGCTGGCCGAGGCACTGGACCGGGCGCTGACGTACGTGGACGCGCAGACCGGCCCCGACGGGATGCTGCCGCTGGCCATCCAGGTGTGGAGCGAGGCGCAGCGGGATGCCGTGCTCGCCGAGTTCGTCGCGGCGACGTACGGCCGCTTCCGCGGCCACTTCGTGGCCATCGCCCGCCGGGCCCGGGACGCCGGCGAACTCGCACCGGACGCCGACCCGGAGTCGGTCGGCACCGCCCTGTTCGGCCTGGTCCCCGGCTACTTCATGCAGCGCATCCTCACCGGTTCCCCGGACCGGTCCAGCTACCTCGCCGGCGTCCGCGCCCTGTTCTCCCGCCCGGCCGGTTAGGAGGGGCCCCCTTTACCGCCTCAGGCGTTAAGAAGGGGCCCCTCCCTTCGCCTCAGGCGAGGCGCCAGACCTGGAAGGTGGGGCCGTCGGCGGGCAGCGTCACGGTGCCGTCGGCGTCGGGGCGCAGGGCCGGCGCGCCGCCGTGGACGTTCTCCCCCGCCGGCAGGCCGGCCAGGCGGACCGGGCCGCCGGCCGCGCGGCGGGCCAGCACGAGCACCGTGCCGCTGGCCGCCTCGCGCAGGAAGACCAGGGTGTCCGGGTCCGCGTGCACCCAGCGCAGGCCGCCGTGCCGCAGCGCCGGCTCGGCGCGCCGCAGCGCCAGCAGCGACCGGTACGCGTCGAACGTGCGCCGGTCCCAGCTCTCCGGCCGGTGCCACGGCATCGGGGTACGCGAGCCCTCGCCGTTGCCGCCGGTCAGGCCCAGCTCGTCCCCGGCGAAGACCACCGGGGTGCCCGGCATGGTGGCGAGCAGCCCCGCCGCCACCTCCTGCCGGGCGGCGTCGCCGACCACGGTCCGGATCCGGGCCGAGTCGTGCGACCCGAGCAGCTGCCACGAGTGCACGTACGACCGCCAGGAGATCAGCGACCGGTAGGTGTTCATGGTGGCGAGCACCGCGCCCGCGTCCCGCCGGCGGACCCCGCCCGGGGTGCCGAGGAAGTTCAGCACCGGCTGGTCGCCCTGGCGCAGCCAGGACCAGACCGGGTCGGTGAAGCCGACGTAGTTCATGGTGCCGTGCCAGCCGTCCCGGTCCAGGTCACCGGTGTGGTCGTGGCCGTGCTCGGCGAGCAGCAGCCCGTCGGCCCGGGTGTCGGCGACCACCTCGCGCAGCAGCCGCGCCACTTCGTGGGTGTACGCGTCGGCGCCCCGCCGGCCGGTCATGTTCGCCACGTCGACCCGCCAGCCGTCCAGCCCGTACGGCGGGCGCAGCCAGCGGCGCAGCAGGGAGTCCTCGGCGGTGGCGAAGCGCCGGCGCAGCTCGGCGCTGCCCCAGTTCAACTTCGGCAGCGACTTGACCCCGTTCCAGGACTCGTAGTCCCCGCCGGCCAGGTCGAAGTAGTACAGCTCGCGCTCCGGCGCGTGCACGTCGGAGACCGCGGCGGTGAACCACTGATGGGCGTCGCCGGTGTGGTTGCTGGTGATGTCGCCGAGCAGCCGCCAGCCGCGGGCGTGCACCGCCTCGGCCAGCCGGGCCAGGGCGGCGTCCCCGCCGAGCAGCGGGTCCACCGTGTCGAAGCTGGCCGCGTCGTACCGGTGGTTGGAGCGGGCCGGGAAGATCGGGGTGAGGTAGACGGTGTTCACCCCGAGCCGGTCCAGGTGGTCCAGGTGCTCGGTGACCCCGTCCAGGTCGCCGCCGTAGAACTGGCGCGGCGTCTCCGGGCCGCGGCCGATCACCGGGGTGTCCCAGTCGCAGGGGATCGCCCAGTCCGGGGCGGTCCGGCCGTCCGCGGCGGCGGAGCGGGCGAACCGGTCCGGGAAGATCTGGTAGATCACCGCATCCCGGGCCCAGGCCGGCGGGGGCGCGTAGCTGACCAGCTTGAAGTCGCCGTTGTCCGGCACGTCGTGGTCGACGAGGCCGGCGGCGTTGAGCCACCGGTAGCCCCGCGCGCCCTCGAGCAGGAAGCGGTAGTTGCTGACCGGGTTGCGGACCTCGACGTCGGCCCGCCACCACACGTCACCGCCCTCGGTGCGGTCGACGACGGCCTCGGCGAAGCGCGGCTCGCCGTCGCCGGTGGTCCGGACGTGCACCTGGCGGAGGTCGGTGCCGGCGGGCACCCGGACGAAGACCGGGACGGTCTGCCCGAGCGCCGGCTCCTGCTCGGGGACGTAGGTGGCGGAGCCGTCGTGGTGCGGCTGCAGAGACATGGGCCTGCCTTTCGCGTCGTGCCGACGGGGAGAGGGGCGGGCACCCGCCGCGGTCGGTCACCCGACC
>NZ_JBSGJR010000752.1:0-2761 GCF_053605645.1 Micromonospora sp. NPDC003776 | reverse complement strand
TCGAAGGTCGAGCGAGCGGGGCGATGGCCCGACGGTCACCGGTGCACTCGAACCAACATCAGCTCGAGTGAGACAAGGGTGCACCAATGAGCGAGGCCCGCCGGGGGCGCGCCTGATGTGTCGCCACCTGGCGTACCTGGGGCCGCCGGTCAGCCTGCGCAGCCTGCTGTACGACCCGCCGTACGGTCTGCTGCGGCAGTCCTGGGCGCCGCGTGACATGCGTGGCGGCGGCACGGTCAACGCCGACGGCTTCGGCGTCGGCTGGTATCCGGGCGCGGGCGACCCGGTGCGCTACCGGCGGCCGCAGCCGCTGTGGAGCGACACCACGCTGCCGCAGCTCGCGGCGGCCACCGTGACCGGCGCGGCCCTCGCGGCGGTCCGCTCCGCGACGGTCGGCATGCCGGTGCAGGAGAGCGCGGCCGCCCCGTTCGGCGAGGGGCGCTGGCTGTTCAGCCACAACGGGGTGGTCCGCGGCTGGCCCGACGCGGTGGTGCCGCTCGCCGCCGAGCTGCCGGTCCGGGACCTGCTCACCCTCGACGCGCCGACCGACGCCGCGCTGCTCTGGGCGCTCGTGCGGCACCGGCTGCGGGCCGGGGCGCCGCCGGCCACCGCGATCGCCGACACCGTCGCCGCGGTCACCGTCGCCGCCCCCGGTTCGCGGCTGAACCTGCTGCTCACCGACGGGGTCACGGTGGTCGCCAGCGTCGCCGGCCACGCGCTGTCGGCGCGCCGCGCCCCCGACTCGGTGCTGCTGGCCTCCGAGCCCCTCGACGACGACCCCGGCTGGCAGGCCGTGCCGGACGGGCGACTGGTGGTGGCCACCGCCACCGGGTGGGACACCCGGGAGTTGACGGCCGTCTGAAAACCGCAGGTGGGACAGGAAGGGACACGACATGAGCGCGGAGCCTCTGGAGATCTACCTGGAGGAGCAGGACCTCGGGCGGAGCCTGCGCGAGGACGTACGGACCGGGCTGACCGCGACACCGAAGTGGCTGCCGCCGAAATGGTTCTACGACGCCCGGGGCAGCGAACTCTTCGAGGAGATCACCCGGCTGCCGGAGTACTACCCGACCCGCGCCGAGCGGGCGGTGCTGGCCGCGCACGCGGACGACGTGGCCGAGCTGACCGGCGCCAAGACGTTGATCGAGCTGGGTTCCGGCTCGTCGGAGAAGACCCGGTTGTTGCTGGACGCCTTCACCCGCCACGGCGACCTGGGCACGTTCGTGCCGCTGGACGTCTCGGTCAGCGCCCTGCGCCAGTCCACCGAGCAGATCGCCGCGGAGTATCCCGGGCTGCGCGTGCGCGGCATCGTCGGCGACTTCACCCGGCAGCTCGACCGGCTGCCCACCGGCGGCCGGCGGCTGGTGGTGTTCCTCGGCGGCACCATCGGCAACCTGCTGCCGGTGGAACGGGCCGGCTTCCTCACCGCCATGCGGGCCGCCCTGGAGGCGGGGGACTGGCTGCTGATCGGCACCGACCTGGTCAAGGACCCGAAGGTGATCGTGCCCGCGTACGACGACGCCGCCGGGGTGACGGCCGACTTCAACCGCAACGTGCTGCGGGTGATCAACCGGGAACTCGGGGCGGACTTCGACCCGGAGGCGTTCACCCACGTGGCGGTCTGGGACCCCGAGCACGAGTGGATCGAGATGCGGCTGCGGGCCGAGCAGCCGGCCCGGGTGCGGGTGCTCGACCTGGACGTCGACTTCGCCGCCGGCGAGGAGCTGCGTACCGAGGTCTCGGCGAAGTTCCGGCCCGAGGGGATCGCGGCGGAACTGGCCCACGCCGGGTTCACCCGGCACGCGTTCTGGACGGACCCGGACGGGCTCTTCGGGGTCAGCCTGGCGCGGGCCGACTGAGCCGGCCCGCCCCGCCGTGGGTGCGGCGGCGCACCCGCGGCGGCGGGCCCGGTCGACGTCGGCTAGGCTGGGCGGCGCGAAGGGGAGTAGCCCCCAATGTCGTGGTCGACATACTGATGCGTACCGCATCCGGCCACGCGGCCCCGGTCCCCGGGGCGGGCGAGACCTTCGACTCAGGCTGTCGCAGCCGGGTCGAGGGCGCCCCGTACCTCCTCCCGGCTTGATCGGGAAGGTTCACATGGACGGTTTCCTCGTCGCGCTGGTGATCAGCTTCGGCGTCATCTTCGTCGCCGAGCTGGGCGACAAGTCCCAGCTCATGGCGCTCACGTTCGCCACCCGGTTCCGGCCCCTGCCGGTGCTCATCGGCATCACGGTCGCTACCGCGATCGTGCACCTGGCCTCGGTGGCGATCGGGTACGGCCTGCACGCCGCGCTGCCCACCGCCTGGATCTCCCTCATCGCGGGCCTGGCGTTCCTCGGGTTCGGTGCCTGGACCCTGCGCGGGGACAAGCTCACCGAGGAGGAGAAGCGCAAGGCGGAGAAGACCAGCAAGTCGGCGATCGTCGCCGTCGGGGTGGCCTTCTTCCTGGCCGAGCTCGGGGACAAGACCATGCTCGCCACCATCACCCTGGCCACCAAGTACGGCTGGTTCGGCACCTGGCTCGGCTCCACGCTCGGCATGGTGGCCGCCGACGCGCTCGCCATCATGGTGGGCCGGTTGCTCGGCCGGCACCTGCCCGAGAAGGCCATCCGGATCGGCGCCTCGATCCTCTTCGCCATCTCCGGCCTCTGGCTGATCCTCGAGGCGGTCAACCAGCTCAGCTGAGCCGGCGCGGGGGTCGCGCCCCGCCCCGGGGCGGGCGGCGCGGAAAACGCCGAGCGGTAATTTTGGCGGGGGGGCC
>NZ_JBSGJR010000751.1:0-2768 GCF_053605645.1 Micromonospora sp. NPDC003776 | reverse complement strand
GCCACGGGGCGACGCCGGCGGCGTACGGCAGCAGACATGACCATCATGCTTCCCGACCGGGCGTCGATCGGCGAACCCGCCTCATCCGCGCCCCGGGGCGTACGCCGCCGGCCGCCGCCGCCCCGGCACCCGGCCGACCCGAACCCGCACGTCGTCGCACGTCACGAGCAGATAGTCGGGAACCGGGCGGGAAAAGTTCCCGGCGTGGCCGGGACCACGGAAAGGGCCGAAGGACCCTGTCCCGCCCAGCTACGCCGCGTAACCTCGTCTGTCGTGATCCCCGGCCCGCGTGACACCTCCGCCGACCGCCGTCCGGCGGCGCCGGACGCTGCCCCGGACCAGGTGACGCGGTGGGCGCTGGCCGCCGGGGCGGGCGACCGGACCGCGCAGGTCGCCTTCGTCCGGTCCACCCAGGCCGAGGTGTGGCGCTTCACCGCCGCCCTGGTCGACCCGGACAGCGCGGACGATCTGACCCAGGAGACCTACCTGCGGGCGTTCCGGGCACTGCCCGGTTTCCAGGCGCGGGCCAGCGCGCGCACCTGGCTGCTCGGCATCGCCCGGCGGGCCTGCGCCGACCACCTGCGCACCGTGGTCCGCCGGCGGCGGCTGGACGAGCGGCTCGCGGCGCACGCGGCCACCGAGTGGCCGTACCCCGACCCGGCCGGGCAGCTCGGCGCCACCGACCTGGTCCGTCGGCTACCCGCCGAGCGGCGCGGCGCGTTCGTGCTCACCCAACTGCTCGGCCTGTCGTACGCCGAGGCCGCCGAGGTGGAGGGGGTGCCGGTGGGCACCATCCGCTCCCGGGTGGCCCGGGCCCGGGGCGACCTCGTCGACGCCGTCGGCGACGCGCTGGCCGGATGACCATGGAACCGTCCGCGGCTCCGGAACGACTAACCACCGTGAGCGCATCTCGCATCCCGGCCGGCCGCTGGCTCCGCGTGCGGCCCTGGCTCGGCACCGCCGCCCGGTTCGGGCTGGCCGCGGTCTGGTTGATCGCCGGCGGCACCAAGGTCGGTGACCTGGGCGCGTCCGGCCGGGCCGTCAACGCCTACCAGGTCATGCCGTACGACGTCGCGGCCGTGATCGGGGCCGCGCTGCCCTTCGTGGAGCTGGCGCTCGGCGTGCTCCTGCTCGTCGGCCTGGCCACCCGGCTGGCCGCCGGCATCTCCACCGCGCTGCTGGTGGTCTTCATCACCGGCATCGCCTCGGCCTGGGCGCGTGGCCTGGCCATCGACTGCGGGTGCTTCGGCAGCGGCGGCCAGCTCGCCGCCGGCCAGGCCCCGAGCTACCTCCCGGAGATCCTCCGGGACCTGGGATTCCTGGTACTGGCCGGGTTCCTGCTGAGCTGGCCCCGCACCCCGTTCTCCGTGGACGGCTGGCTGGCGGGCGAACCACCCGTGGAGGGCGAGGATGAGTAGTCGCAAGGGGCAGAAGAACGCGGCCCGGGTGGTCCGGGAGCAGATCGCCCGGGAGAAGCGACGCAAGCGCACCCTCTGGACCACCATCGCCGCCGTGCTCGTGCTGGTCATCGCCGGTGGCATCGGCTGGGCCGTCTACTCCAGCCAGAAGTCGACCAGCTTCACCACCCCGCCCGGCGCGAACGCCGACGGCACGGGCATCGTCGAGGGCGGCGGACCGGTCACCATCGACCTGTACGAGGACTACCAGTGCCCGGTCTGCAAGCAGTTCCAGCAGCTCAGCGGCCCCACCCTCAAGCAGCTGGTCAGTGAGGGCAAGGCCAAGGTCGTCTTCCACCCGGTCGTCTTCCTGAACCGCTTCTCCACCACGGAATACTCCACCCGCTCCGCGGCCGCCGCCGGCTGCGCCGCCAAGGGCGGCAAGTTCACCGAGTTCACCGACCAGCTCTTCGCCAAGCAGCCGCCGGAGAACAGCGCCGGGCTGAGCAACGCCGAGCTGATCGACATCGGCGCGGGCGTCGGCCTGAACAAGGACGACTTCGGTTCCTGCGTCAACGACGGCACGTACAAGTCGTGGACCGAGCACGTGACCGACGACGCGAGCAAGGCCGGGGTGACCGGCACCCCGACGGTCAAGGTCAACGGCAAGGAGATCCAGGACAAGACGCCGGACGGGATCAAGGCGGCGGTGGCGGCGGCCGGCAAGTGATCCGCGTACCGCTGCGGCGGGCGGGGCTGGTGGTCACCGCCGCGCTCGCCGCCCTGCTCGCCCTCGCCACCCCGGCCGCCGCGCACGGCGCGGACGCCCCCGACGGCACGAACTACCGGGCTGTGGTCACCGCGCTCACCCCCGCCCCGGGCGGGCTCACCGCGCGGATCGTGGAGGCGGGTGCCCGGCTGGAGCTCACCAACGCCACCGGGCGGGACGTCGAGGTGCTCGGCTACTCCGGCGAGCCGTACCTGCGGATCGGCCCGGGCGGGGTGTACGAGAACAGCCGCTCCCCCGCCACGTACCTCAACCGCACCCTCGCCGGGGACACCCCGCTCCCGGCCGACGCCGACCCGGCCGCGAGCCCGGTCTGGCGGAAGGTCTCGGACGACCGCTCGGCCCGCTGGCACGACCAGCGGGCCCGCTGGGCGGAGTCCGACCCGCCGGCGTCGGTGACCGCCGACCCGGGCCGCGAGCAGCGGGTCCGCGACTGGGTGGTGCCGCTGCGCGACGGCGACCGGTCGATCGAGGTGCGCGGCACCCTGGACTGGGTGCCGCCGCCGGACCCGTACCCCTGGTGGGTGGCCGGGACGCTCGGCTTCCTGCTCATCGGCGCCGCCGGGGTCCTGCCCGCCGCCGGC
>NZ_JBSGJR010000750.1:0-2768 GCF_053605645.1 Micromonospora sp. NPDC003776 | reverse complement strand
GCCGCCGTCGGGGCGGCCGGCGCCGAGGTGCCACCGGCGGATGCGACGAAAGCGCCACGCAGCCGTCGGGCGACGGGCGCCTCGACGGTGCTGGACGCGGACTTCACGAACTCGCCCATCTCCTTGAGCTTGGCGAGAACGGTCTTGCTTTCGACCCCGAGCTCCTTGGCGAGCTCGTGTACGCGGGCCTTTCCTGCCACTGCACTCCTCACTCCGAGGTCGTGCGGGCAGTACCCGCAGCGACCTCACTCGTGCACTTGAAGCCTGGTCATTTCTGGGACTTCATCGTGTGCTCATGTCGGTCGTCCTACCTTGCTAGCGACCCTCGACCGGTCGGGTTGACCGGTCGTCGGGGGTTGCGCGTCAACGTGCTCCGCCAGCGCACCGTGATCGACGACCCCGGTGACACGCAGCGCCCGCCCGAAGGCGCGGCGCCGCACCGCTTGCGCGAAGCAGGCCGGATCCGGGTGCATGTTCGCTCCCCGACCCGGCAGTCTGCGGGCCGGATCGGGCCGGAGGCCGTAGTGACCAGCCTCGTCGCCGACCGCGACGATCCGCAGCAACTCGCTGGCCGGCGCCCGCTTCCGGCAGCCCACACAGGTGCGCTCCGGTAGCGCGCGTCGTACCACTGGAAGAAGTCTACCCCTAGCCGTTCGAGATCGCGCCGCCCGGCTCGGGTACGTGATCAGCTCCGCTCCGGGTCGCCCCTCCGGCCTGCTCGGCGTCGGACCGGATGTCGATCCGCCAACCGGTCAGTCGGGCAGCAAGTCGGGCGTTCTGCCCTTCCCGCCCGATGGCCAGCGACAGCTGGAAGTCCGGGACGGTCACCCGGGCGGTCCGGCTGGCCAGGTCGACCACCTCGACCCGGAGCGCCTTGGCCGGCGAGAGCGCGTTGCCGACGAAGGTGGCCGGGTCGTCCGACCAGTCAATGATGTCGATCTTCTCGCCGTGCAGCTCGCTCATCACCGCGCGCACCCGCTGGCCCATCGGGCCGATGCAGGCGCCCTTGGCGTTCACGCCGGGAACGGTCGAGCGCACCGCGATCTTCGTCCGGTGACCCGCCTCACGGGCGATCGCCCCGATCTCCACGGTGCCGTCGGCGATCTCCGGCACCTCGAGGGCGAAGAGCTTCTTCACCAGTGCCGGGTGCGATCGGGACAACGTGATCTGCGGGCCGCGCATTCCCTTGGCCACGTGCACCACGACGCAGCGGATCCGCTCGCCGTGTGCGTACCGCTCGCCGGGGACCTGCTCGGACTGCGGCAGGACGCCCTCGAGCTTGCCCAGGTCGACGCTGACGATGCCCTTCTCGGAGCGGGCCTCGTGCGCCTGCACCACGCCGGTGACCAGGTCGCCGTCGCGGCCGACGTACTCACCGAAGTGCACCTCGTCGGTGGCCTCCCGCAGCCGCTGGAGGATCACCTGCTTGGCGGTCATGGCGGCGATCCGGCCGAAGTCGTGCGGGGTGTCGTCCCACTCCCGCACCACGGTGCCCTCGGCGTCCACCTCCTGGGCGTAGACCGAGGCGGCCCCGGTCTTGCGGTCGATCTCCACCCGGGCGTGCGGCTCGGCGCCCTCGGTGTGCCGGTACGCGGTCAGCAGCGCGGTCTCGATCGCCGCGAGGATGGTGTCGAACGGGATCTCCCGCTCGCGCTCCAGTGCGCGCAGCGCCGCGAGGTCGATGTTCACCTCTCCTCGTCCTCCACATCATCGTCGTCGTCGGTGTCTTCGCCGGCCCCGCCGGCTTCGTCGTCGCTGCCGAACTCGTCCGCCTCGTCGATCTCGTCCAGGCGGCTGAACTCCACCTGGACCCGGCCGGGTCCGAGTTCGGCGTAGGAATGCTCCGCGCGGCCGGCCTCGGTCTCCAGCTCCACGCGCTCGTCGTCCGCCCCGGTCACCCGACCGGTGAGCTGCCGGTCCCCCTCGGGCCCCCGCACGGTCACCTTGACCAGCCGGCCGACGTTGCGCCGCCAGTGCCGGGGCAGGGTGAGCGGCCGGTCCACGCCGGGGGAGCTGACCTCCAGCTGGTACTCGCCGGCCACGATGTCGCCCCCGGCCTCCTCGGCGGCGTCGAGCGCGGCGGAGACCGCCCGGGAGACGTCCGCGACGGCGTCCAGGTTGATGCCGCCGTCGGCGTCCACGATCACCCGGACCACGTGCCGGCGGCCGGCGCGGGAGACGGAGAGGTCCTCGAGGTCGTACCCGGCGTCGGTGACCACGGGCTCGATCACCTCGCGCAGCCGGGCGCGGCGGGCGGCCAGATCGCCGCGGGGCGCGCCGGCCCGGTCCCCGGTACGGGGCCCGGCGGACCGTCGGGGTCGCCCGGAGGGCCCCGTCGGCCTGGTGGCACGGCCACGCTGCGTCATCTGCGCACCCTTCTGGTCTCGGACGGGCCGGTCGGCCCGCCATGCCGGCACGCCACCGGGGCGTACGCGCCCGGTGGCTGCGCAGAGCGTAACGCGCGGGCCGGCCGGCGGACCCGGCGGCGCACCGACGCCGATGGGCCCATGACCCCGGCGCGGATGGTGTTGACTTGTCCGGTGGGGACGGGCAGAACGACACGACGCCAGGAAGCAGCGGGACATACCCGACGAAATGTGCTGCGCGCCGGGGCGCTGGTCGCGCTCGGCGGCGCCGCGGCGCCGCTGACCGGCTGTGATCTTTTCGACCGTGGTGGCGACGCGGCACGGGGGCCGGACCCCCTCGAACCGCTCGCCGCGGAGTCGCTCGCGCTGGAGGCCCGGTACCGGGCCGCCGTCGCCGCCGCC
>NZ_JBSGJR010000749.1:0-2793 GCF_053605645.1 Micromonospora sp. NPDC003776 | reverse complement strand
CGGGGAGCGACCGGCCCGGCGGATCGACGGGCGACCGGCGGCGCGCGAGGAGCGGGTGCCGGCGGCCCGCCGCCGCGACGACGAGCGCGCCGCCCGCCGCTACCGGCACGAGGAGGAGCAGGTCGGCCGGCGTCCCGGGGCCGCGGAGGACACCACAGCCCGCTACTCGGCCGTACCGGACTCCGGCGGCCGCCACTCCGCCCCGCCCGACACCGGTACGCGGCACTCCGCTCCGCCCGACGCCGCCCGACGCCCGGCTCCGCCCCGCCGCCGCGAGGAGCCGGAGGAGCCGTGGGACAGCCCGCGCCGGTGGGCGAGCCGGCCGGTCTCCGGCGAGCCGGTTTCGGCCGGTCCGAGCTCGGGCGGCCCGGTCCCCGGCAGCCCGATCTCCGCGGCGCCGCGCAGCGGCGGCGGCCGGCACAGCGTCGAGGAGGACGTGCCGGAGGAGCCGGACTACTGGCGTCCGCCGGCCCGCTACGTCCCCGAGGAGGTCTTCGTCGACGACACCCCGACCCTGGTCGACCTGGCCTCCCGCCGGGCGCTGCGCGCCGCCGGGGAGAGCCGGTCCAGCCGCCGGCGGCGGGCCAGTGCGGACGCGGTGGACGGGGCGTACTGGGCCGGGCTGCGGGGTGAGGCCCGGTGATGCGCACGGCGGTGCCGCCGGTCGCCTGCGTCGGCGAGCCCCGGCTCACCGCGGGCTTCGCCGAGTTCGGCCGGCTCGACCTGATCGCCCACGAGCACGTGCACGGCCCGATCGGGCCGATGGAGCCCGCCGCGCTGCTCCGGCTCGCCGAGGCGATCGACCTCAAGGGCAAGGGGGGCGCGGGCTTCCCGTTCGCCCGCAAGCTCCGAGCCGTGTTGAAGTCCTGCGAGCGGCAGGACCTCAGCGCCGTCGTGGTGGTCAACGCCACCGAGGGCGAGCCGGCGAGCTGGAAGGACAAGGTGCTGCTCACCCGGGCCCCGCACCTCATCCTCGACGGCGCCGCCCTGGCCGCGTACGCGCTGGACGCCGAGGAGATCGTGATCGGGGTGGCCGACGACGACATCGGCCGGCCGTCGCTCACCGAGGCGGTGCAGGAACGGCGGATGACGGTGCCGACCAGCATCGTCACGGTGCCGCACCGGTTCATCTCCGGCGAGGGCGGGGCGCTGGTCAACGGCATCAACGGCCTGCCGCACATCCCGCCCGGCACCAAGCGGCGCGCCAGCGACTCCGGGGTGAGCGGGCTGCCCACCCTGCTCTCCAACGCCGAGACGTACGCCCAGCTCGCGGTCGCCGCGCGGCTCGGCCCGTACGAGTACGCCGCGCTCGGCACCGACGACGAGCCGGGCACCGTGCTGCTCACCGTCACCGGCGCGGCGCAGCGCCCCGCCGTCGTGGAGTGCGCCGCCGGCACCCCGCTGCGGGAGATCCTCGACCTGTGCGAGGTGCCCGACGGGCCGGGCATCCTGATGGGCGGCTACCACGGCAAGTGGATCACCCCGGAGGCGGCGGACCGGGCGGAGGTCTCCCGCAAGGGGCTGGCCGCGGTCGGCGGCACCCTCGGCGCGGGCATCATCGTGCCGCTCGGCCGGGACACCTGCCCGCTCGGCGAGGCCGCCCAGGTGGTCCGCTACCTGGCCGGCGAGTCCGCCGGGCAGTGCGGGCCGTGCAGGATGGGCCTGCCCGACCTGGCCCGCGCCGTCGACCTCGCGGTCTCCGGCAGCGCCCCGATCGAGGTGGTCCGGGCCGCGGCCGGCGACGTGAAGGGGCGCGGCGCGTGCAGCCACCCGGACGGCACCGCCCGCTTCGCCCTCTCCGCCATGGAGGTGTTCGCCGAGGACCTGCGGCTGCACGCCGCCGGCGAGGGGTGCGGCAAGCGGGTGAAGGGCGTGACGGGGCTGCCGGGCGCGCCCGACGCGAACCCGCAGAAGCTCACCCTCGACTGGTCCCGCTGCGACGGGCACGGGCTCTGCGCCCACGTCGTGCCGGACTTCATCCGGCTCGACGGCAACGGCTACCCCGCCTTCCCGCCCACCCCGGTGCCCACCTGGCTGCGCGAGGGCGCGCTCAAGGCGGTCAAGGTCTGCCCGGAACTCGCGCTCCGGCTGGTCCGGGCCGAGTGACCCGACCGAGAGGAGACGCCCGGATGCGTCGTACCACAGTGGCCGGCACGCTGGCCGTCGCGCTGCTCGGACCGGCCGCGTGCGCGGTCGGCCCGGAGCGCGCGGCTCCGGTCGAGGCGGTCGCCGCCGCGTCGCCGGCGGCCGCCCCCGCGCCCGTCCCGCCGGCCCGGGTGCCGGAGACCCTGCGGTTCACCGCCAGGACCCTCGACGGTACGGATTTCTCCGCCGCCGCCCTGGCCGGACGGCCGGTGGTCCTCTGGTTCTGGGCACCCTGGTGCGCCACCTGCGCCAGCCAGGCGTGGACCGTCGCGGAGATCGCCCCGAAGTACCGGGACACCGTGCCCATCGTCGGGGTCGCCGGGCTCGGCGAGCAGCCGGCCATGAAGCAGTTCGTCACCGAGTTCGACCTGGCCGGCACCCCGCAGCTGGACGACCGGGCCGGCACGCTGTGGCGGCGGTTCGAGGTGGTCGAGCAGAGCACCTTCGTGGTCATCGGCCGGGACGGCCGGGTGGTGCACCAGGGCTTCCTCGACGGGGAGTCGCTCACCCGGCAGGTCGAAGCGCTGGCCCGGGGATGACCGGCGGGCTGCTGCTCGCGCTGACCGGCCCGGCCGCCGCCGGCGACACCCGGCAGGAACTCGCCGAGGCGCTCGGCACCGATGTGGACGCGGCGGCGGAGGCGGCGCG
>NZ_JBSGJR010000748.1:0-2800 GCF_053605645.1 Micromonospora sp. NPDC003776 | reverse complement strand
CGTGGACCAGCACGTCCGGCGGCGCCCCGCAGCGGCCGGCCGGGGGTGGGGGGCCGTCCGGTCCGCCGAGCCGGTAGAGCCCGACCAGGTCGACCAGGTCCACCTGCCAGCCGGTCTCGGCGTGGATCTCGCGGACCGCCGCCCGCGGCGGGCTCTCGTCGTGCCGCAGCCGCCCGCCGGGCAGCGCCCACCGCCGGCCCGGGCCGGCCTGTCGGCAGAGCAGCACCCGGCCGGCCGGGTCGACGACGACCGCGGCGACCGCCCAGCGCAGCGCGCTCATGGACAAACAGCGTACGGCGGTGCAAACCAGAAGTCATCCCGACCGGACCGGGGTGCCGCCGGCACGGTCCGCACAGGTACCGTGTGCACCCGTGACCCTCGCCCCGATGACCCCACTGGCGGCCCTGCCCAGCCCCAGCACCGCCGTCTGGCAGCTCGGACCGGTTCCGATCCGGGCGTACGCGCTCTGCATCATCGTCGGCATCGTGATCGCCTGCGTGGTGACCGAGTACCGGCTCCGGCGGCGCGGCGTCGCCCCCGGCGCGGTCCTGGACATCGCGGTCTGGGCGGTGCCGGCCGGCATCGTCGGCGCGCGGATCTACCACGTGATCACCTCGCCGGAGAAGTACTTCGGCGCGCACGGCGACTGGACCAAGGTCTTCTACATCTGGGAGGGCGGCCTGGGCATCTGGGGCGCCGTCGCCGGCGGCGCGGTCGGCGCCTGGATCGCGGCCCGGCAGCTCGGCATCCCGCTCACCGTGGTGGCCGACGCGCTGGCCCCCGGGCTGCCGCTGGCCCAGGCGGTCGGCCGGCTCGGCAACTGGTTCAACAACGAGCTCTACGGCGGCCCCACCAGCCTGCCCTGGGGGCTGCGGGTGCACGTGATGGACCCGGACAACCCCGGGCACGCGCTGCGTGACGACGCCGGCCACCCGGTCCTGCAGCCCGGGCTCTACCACCCGACCTTCCTCTACGAGTTGCTCTGGAACATCGGCGTCGCCGCCATGGTCTACGTCGTCGACCGCCGGCTGCGCCTGGGCCGTGGCCGCGCCTTCGCGCTCTACGTGATGGGCTACACCGCCGGCCGGTTCTGGATCGAGATGATGCGCACCGACGAGGCCAACCACATCCTCGGGCTGCGTCTCAACGTGTGGACCGCGCTGCTGGTCTTCCTCGGCGCCCTCGCCTACTTCGTCCGGGTCCGCGGGCCCCGGGAGTACCTGGTCCCGGTCGGGACGCCGGTCGCCCCCGTCCCGCCCGCCGGCGGTGACCTGTCCCAGGTCGACCTTGCGGCCCGGGAGGCCGGCCCGCAGGCGGTCGCCCCCGAGGGCTACCGGGTGGTGACCGAGGACCAGTTCCGCGCGTACCGGGAGACCGGGGTGGTCCCCGACGAGGAGCCGGCGCCCGCCGGCGCCGAAGCGCCGACGGACGCGGCCGACGAGGCGGACGAGGAAGCCGCGCCGGCGGACGAGGACGCCACGCCGGCGGACGACGTGGACCGGGCCGGCGCCACGGGCGCCCGCCCCGCCGACCGGGACAGCTGAGCGGGGGAGACATGCGTACCGCGGTGGTGGTCGGCGCCGGTCTCGGCGGGCTGGCGACGGCCGGCGTGCTGGCCCGCTCCGGCTGGCGGGTCACCCTCCTGGAACGCGCCGACCGGGTCCGACCGGACCCGACCGCCGTCGTGCTCTGGCCCAACGGGGTACGCGCGCTGCGCGCCCTGGGCCTCGGCGCCGGCCTGGACGCCATCGCCACCCCGCTGCCCGACGGCGGGGTACGCCGCCCGGACGGGCACTGGCTCGTGCAGCCCCGTCCCACCCCGGCGGAGCGGATGCCGGTGGTGGTGCACCGGGAGGACCTGCACGACGCGCTCATCGCCGGGCTGGGTGACCAGGTCGAGCTGCGTACCGCGGTGGCGGTGCGGACCGTCCGGGCCGTCCCGGGGGAGCGGCCGGCGGTCGGCGACGGCCGGCACACCGTCGAGGCGGACCTGGTGGTCGCCGCCGACGGCATCGACAGCGAGATCCGCCGGCAGCTCGCCCCGGAGGCCCAGGTGGTCAGCTCCGGGTGCGCCGCCTGGCGGGCGGTGATCCCCTGGTACCGGGTGCCCCGGCTCGCCGCCGAGCAGCAGGTGGGCGGCGAGATCCTCGGCGCCGGGTACCGCTTCGTGGCCGCCTCGCTCGGCGAGCGCGGCGGGGCCGGGGGGTCCAGCCGAGGCGGCGTCTACTGGGTGGCCACCGCCGCCGGCGCGCCCCGCCCGGAGCCGCCGGAGACCCAGCTCGCCCTGCTCAAGCGCTGGTACGCCGACTGGCCGGGGCCGATCGCCGAGCTGCTCGACGCCACCGACCCGACGGACCTGGTGCAGCAGGAGATCCGCGAGCTGCGGCCGCTGCCCCGGGCGTACGGCTTCCCCGCCGGGCCCGGCGGGGTGGTGCTGCTCGGCGACGCCGCGCACGCCATGCCGCCGCACCTCGGCCAGGGGGCCTGCCTCGCCTTCGAGGACGCGGCCACCCTCGCGGCGCTGCTGCGCGAGTCCCGGCTCCCCGACGCGGTGGCCGGGTACGACCGGCTGCGCCGACCCCGCGCGGCGACCATGGTGCGGCAGACCCGCCGGATGTCCGCGGTGCTGCAGACCCGGGGCCGGCTGGCGCTGCGCGCCCGGGACGCCGCCCTCGGCACGATCAGTCCCCGGCTGCGCAGCACCGCGGCGGCGGCCGACGGCAGCGGCCGGGCGTCCGGGCCGCGCATCCGCTTGAACAGGCAGGACCACGCCTTCGGCGTGCTCGGGCTGGACTCGGTC
>NZ_JBSGJR010000747.1:0-2803 GCF_053605645.1 Micromonospora sp. NPDC003776 | reverse complement strand
GGTCAGCCCCAACGACTCGAACATCCGCGCCCCCTCCCGCGGCTGGCCGATCCAGGCCATGGCCGGGCTCGGTCAGCCGAAACTGTGGCGATCGGGGCGGCGCGGCGGGGTGGCCGGGCGGGCGCTGTCCTCCGCCCAGACGGCGAGACCGGCGCCGACCAGCCACGCACCGTGGATGACCAGCACCTGTGCCCTCCTCGTGACGACAGTCGAGGATAGCGGGCGGGGCAGCCACCGAACCGGTTCGGCCACGCCGTGCCGGATTCTCCACCGAACGGTCGGAGTTGCCGGATCTTCGAATGATCCTCGGCTGGACGCGCCCTGCGGAGTGCCACAGCGACGCCCGTACGCGTTAGGTTCCCTCACGAATTCGGGGGAAAGGCACTTCCAGATGGCATCGCGCACTCCGCGACAGATCACCCGGCGCGGCGTACTGCGCAGCGGCAGCGTCCTGGCGGTCACGGCGACCGCCGTACCGGCGGTACTCGCCGTCGACGGGGAACCGGCCGAGGCGGCGACCCCGAGCTACGACCCGGAGCAGCGGTTCATCCAGCTGGTCGGGGGCGGCAACGGGGTGATCTACGCGATCCAGGCCGACGGGTCGCTGCTGTGGTACCGACACGCGGGCTGGCAGACCGCCGGGAGCGGCTGGGCCTCCGGCTCCGGCCGGCGGATCGGGTCGGGCTGGAACCAGTTCCTCACCGTGCTCGGCAGCACCGACGGCTCGCTGTACGGGGTGCGCGCCGACGGGACCATCCACTACCACCGCTACGTCTGCACCGACTACACCACCGGCGCGGGCTACTGGACCGGCGGCCGGCAGATTGCCCAGGGCTTGAACCGGTTCCCGCGGGTGTTCGGCTTCGACGGCGTGGTGTACGGCGTGGACGCCGAGGGTGCTCTCCACGGATACCGGTACATCCCGTCCACCGGGCGATGGACCGGTGGCACCCGGATCGGCGGCAACTTCAAGAGCTACCAGCTCCAGGCGGACTCCTCCGGCGTCATCTACGCCTGGCGGTTCGGGGAGGTCTTCTGGTACCGGTCCCTGGGCGGCGGCCTCTGGGCGCCGGGCTCCGGCTTCCGGCTGGGCCGCGGCTTCACCGAACTCGCCCTCAACGGCCTGGTCTTCGCCGGGCAGGGCGCGCTGTACGGGGTGGCGCCGAGCGCCTCGACCAAGCGGGCGGTCGGCCGCCTGGTCTCCTACCAGCTGACCAACTGGGCCACGGCGGGCACCGACCAGAAGGCCACCTGGGTCAACGGCGGCACCGGGACGACGATCAGCACCGGCTTCACCGTGCAGAGCCGCGCCGCGCTCCAGGGGTACGCGCAGACCCCGAGCGTCGCCGCCGGGGAGACGGTACGGGTGGCGGTCTCCACCACCTTCCCGTCGTTCACCGCGTCGGTGGTGCGGGTGGCGCCCAGCACCGCCGGCCCGGTGGTGGTGACGGCGGCGACCAGCGCCACCGGCAAGCTGCAACCGCTGCCCGCCGGCTACGTGCACAACGGCTGCGGCTGGTCGGACAGCTACCAGGTGACGATTCCCGCGACCTGGCCCTCCGGCCTGTACGCGGTCCGGCTGGAAGGCCCCCACCAGCTCCGGCGGCACGTGCCCTTCGTCGTCCGGCCCAAGCGGCCGGTCAACGACATCGCGTTCCTGCTGCCCTCGAACACCTACCACGCCTACAACACCTGGGGCGGCCACTACCAGTACTGCGGCGACCTGAGCGGCACGCGGCTGCTCACGCTGCGCCGCCCGTCCACCGAGTGGAACGTCGAGGCGACCGGCAACCTCGAGCACACCATGTGGTCGGACGTGCTGCTGCTGCGCTGGATGGCTCGGCAGGGGCTCGACTTCGACTGCTACGACGACGCCGACCTGCACGCCTCGGGCGCCTGGTTGAGCAGCTACCGGGCGCTGGTGCTCGGCAGCCACCCGGAGTACTGGTCCGAGGCGATGCGGCAGCACCTGGCCGACTACCAGGCGGGCGGCGGCCGGGTGATCTACGCGGGCGGCAACGGCATCTACGAGCGGGTGTCGTTCAGCGACGACGGCAGCGCGATCAGCTTCCGCACGCCGGAGGGGAAGCGGGACACCTTCAACTCCCTCGGCCTGCCCGCCTCGCAGCTGCTCGGCGTCAACTACACCAGCGCCAGCTGGTTCACGTTCGCGCCGTACGCGGTGGTCCGCGACCACCCGCTGCTGGCCGGCACCCGACTGACGGTGGGCAGCCAGTTCGGCACCCGGGGATACAACGGCGCCGCGAGCGGCTGGGAGACCGACGCCCTGCTCGGGTTGCCCGCCGAGGCGGCCCCGGAGGAGGTCATCGCGCGGGGGCAGAACGTGGGCGGCGGAGCGGCCATGGTCCTCGTCGAGAAGCCGAACGGCGGCTTCGTCTTCAGCGCGTCGTCGATCAGCTTCGCGGGCGCGCTGGACAGCGATCCCGACCTGTCGACGATCTTCCGCAACGTCTTCGACCGGGCCCTGGCGGCCGGGCCGGTGAGCCGTACCCGGACCCGGATGCAACGCACCGGCCCGGTGCCGGATCAGCCGGAGCCGAGCATCCTGGAGTAGGACGCCCCGACCCCGGCGCGGCCGGCCACGCTGATGACCGACTAGCGTCGGTGTCGTGCTCGATCTCCTCGTGATCGGCGGCCTCGGTGTGGACATCCGCGCCCAGGTGCCCGCCCTGCCCCTGCCGGCCGCCGACTCGCTCGCCGTACCGCCGATCGAGCTGCGGATCGGCAACACCGGCGCGGGCGTGGCGCTCGCCGCGCACGCGCTGGGCCTGCGCGTGGGGCT
>NZ_JBSGJR010000746.1:0-2804 GCF_053605645.1 Micromonospora sp. NPDC003776 | reverse complement strand
TCTTCCGATCTGGCGGGAGGCTATCCAGCCGCCGCCGAGCACGGTGGCCAGCCCGGGCCCGGGCCGGCGGACCACCGCGCAGGCGAAGAACGCCGCCGGGGTCGGGCGCCAGGCGCGGTACGCGTCGAAGAGCGTCGGCCCGTAGAGGCCCGAGCCCGCGGTGACCTCGGTGACCGCGGGGTCGGCGCTGGTGGCGGCCACGCTGCCGGTGCCGCCGCCGTTGACGAACTCCAGGTCGGCGTGCTCGCGTACCGCGGCGACCGCCGCCGCGCGCCGGGCCAGCAGTTCCCGGTACGACCCGCGCTGGGCGACCCGGATCGCCGTGCCGAGCACCGCCTGCCCGGGCGGGGCGTCGCCGAGCCCGGCGATCTGCGCCTCGTACGACATCAGCCCGACCAGCCGGAAGCCGGGCCGGCCGGCGACGGCGGCGGCGAACGCGCCGGCCGCCCCGGCGCTGTGCACCGGGGAGCGCCGGACGCCCACGTGCACCCGGCCGCCGATCGGGCGCCAGGAGGCGTCCAGGTCGAGGCAGACCCGCAGGGGTGGCCGCCGCCCGGGCGGGCACACCTGGTCGACCAGGTCGAGCTGGGCGGCGTCGTCGACCATCAGGGTCACCGCGGCGGCGAGCGCCGGGTCGGCGGCCAGTTCGGCGAGCGCATTGCGGTCGGCGGTCGGATAGGCGACCAGCACGTCGTCGCTGACGCCGGTGCGGGCCAGCCAGAGCGCCTCGGGCAGGGTGAACGCCATCACGCCGCGCCAGCCGGGGCGGTCGAGCACCCGGGTCAGCAGGTCGCGTACCCGCACGGATTTGCTGGCGACCCGGACCGGCTTCCCGGCGGCCCGGTTGACCAGCGCCTCCGCGTTGGCGTCGAAGGCGGACAGATCGACCACGGCGTACGGCGGGTCGAGGTGAGCGGTCGCCCGTTCGAGACGATCGCGAAGTTTGTCACTGTCGGTGGCCACGTTTGCACGCTAACTGTCTGGGCGTCAATGCGAAATACCCTCGCGTCTGTCCGGGCTGCGGTCGGTGGTACCCGCGGCCTAGGCTCAGCGAGCAGGCGAATGTCGCGGAGGGGGACGCTTCTCGCCGCGACTAGAGTGTTCCACCGGAGAGGCCCAGCTCTGGGTCGGCACGTGGAGGTACGGCCATCGAAAGCCAGAAGAACGGCGAGTCGTCCGGCGTGTCGTCGACCGCGGCGCAGGCCGACCGGTCGGGAGCCGCCGCCATCCGCTCGGTGCTGCGCATCCGGCCGTTCCGCCGGCTCTGGATCGTGCTCGGCGCGGCCTCCTTCGGCGACTGGCTCGGCCTGCTCGCCACCTCCGTCTTCGCCGCCGCGCAGGTCTCCGGCAGCACCGCCAAGGGTGCCGCCTTCGGCAGCCTGATCGCGGTCCGGCTGCTGCCCGCGCTGCTGCTCGGCCCGGTGGCCGGCGTCTTCGCCGACCGGTTCGACCGGCGCTGGACGATGGTCATCTGCGACCTGCTGCGCTTCGTGCTCTTCGCCTCCATCCCACTGCTCGCGCTCACCGGCGCCAGCGGCGGCGTGGTGGTCAGCTGGGCGGCGGTCGCCACCTTCCTGATCGAGACGATCACCCTGCTCTGGATCCCGGCCAAGGAGGCCGCGGTCCCCAACCTGATCCCGCGCGCCCGGCTGGAGACGGCCAACCAGCTCACCCTCATCACCACGTACGGCCTCACCCCGGTGCTCGCCGCGATCAGCCTCTCGGTGCTGGACCGCAGCGTCCGCGGGCTGACCGGCGGGGAGATCCCCAACTGGGCCGAGCCGGCCCAGCTCGCGCTGTGGTTCAACGCCTTCTCCCGGCTCGCCACCGCGATCGTGGTGGCCTTCGGGATCAAGGAGATCAGCCAGGGCCGGACGGACGAACGCGAGCGCACCGAGCAGAGCATGATGCGCCAGTTCACCGAGGGCTGGACGTTCATCCGGCAGACGCCGCTGGTCCGCGGCCTGGTCCTCGGCATCTTCGGGGCGTTCGCCGGCGGCGGCATCGTCATCGGCACGGCCAAGTTCTTCGCCGCCTCGCTCGGCGCCGGCGACGCCGCCTTCTACCTGCTCTTCGGCGCGATCTTCGTCGGTCTCGCGGTCGGCATCGGGGCCGGCCCGCTGATCGTCCGGGACATGTCCCGGCGGCGCTGGTTCGGCATGAGCATCGTGCTGGCCAGCGCCTCGGTGCTGGTGCTCGCCTTCGCCATCCACCTCTCCATGGCGATGGTCGGCGCGATCCTGGTCGGCGCGGGCGCCGGCATGGCCTTCCTGGCCGGCACCACCCTGCTCGGCGGCGAGGTCGCCGACGAGGTCCGCGGCCGGGTCTTCGCGGTGGTGCAGATCGGCACCCGGCTGGTGCTGATCCTGGCCATCGCGCTCAGCAGCCTCCTGGTCGGCGTCGGCGGCTCGCGCCAGCTGACCATCGCCGACCTGGGCATCTCCGTCTCCTCGACCCGCCTGCTCCTGCTCGCCGCCGGCGCGGCCGGCATCTTCGCCGGAATCAGCGCGTTCGGGCAGATGGACGACAAGAAGGGCGTGCCGGTCCTGGCCGACCTCTGGGGCTCGATCCGCGGCCGCCCGCTGATGCCGGCCGAGCACTTCGTCTCCAGCGGGCTGTTCGTGGTCTTCGAGGGCGGCGAGGGCGCCGGCAAGTCCACCCAGCTCGCCGCGCTCGCCGAGCGGCTGCGCGAGCAGGGCCGGGACGTGGTGGTCACCCGGGAGCCGGGCGCCACGGGCATCGGCGAGCGGATCCGCTCGCTGGTCCTGGACAACGCCGGTGACGAGGCCCCGTCGGCGCGCGCC
>NZ_JBSGJR010000745.1:0-2811 GCF_053605645.1 Micromonospora sp. NPDC003776 | reverse complement strand
GGAGTGGAAAAGGCTGCCCCGGGACCCCGTCACCGGGCCCCGGGCAGCCGGTTGCTTCCGCTCAGGCGCGGTACCAGACGGTGACGTCGGCGGGGACGGCGTCGCCGTCGAGCGGGGCGCTCGCGGCCAGCACCTCGGCGCCGGCCGGCAGCGGCACCGGCGCCGCGCCGAAGTTGGTCAGCACGGTGAGCTCCCGGTTGGTGAAGGTGAGCACCTCGTCGCCGGAGGAGAGCCAGCGCAGCGGGCCCTGGCCCAGCCCGTGCTCGCGGCGCAGCCGCAACGCCGTCCGGTACAGCTCGTACGTCGAGCCGGGCACCCCGCGCTGCCGGTCGAGGGCGTACTCGGCCCAGCTCGGCGGCTGGGGGAGCCAGCTCGCGTCGGTCGGCCCGAAGCCGTACGAGGGGGCGTCGGCCTCCCACGGGATCGGCACCCGGCAGCCGTCCCGGCCGCGCTGGGTGTGCCCGCTGCGCTCCCAGGTCGGGTCCTGCCGGGCCTCGTCGGGGAGCGTGGTGTGCTCGGGCAGCCCCAGCTCCTCGCCCTGGTATAGGTACGCCGAGCCGGGCAGGGCGAGCATCAGCAGGCTGGCCGCCCGGGCGCGGCGCAGGCCCAGCGCCGCGTCGGGCTGCGGGTCACCGATGCCGATGCCGTTCGGCCGGCCGCCGCCGACCGGCAGGCCGAGGCGGGAGGCGTGCCGCACCACGTCGTGGTTGGAGAGCACCCACGTGGTGGGGGCGCCGACCGAGTCGGTGGCCTCCAGGGAGCGGGTGATCACGGCGTACTGGGCCGGCGCGGTCCAGGCGGCGAGCAGGTACTCGAAGTTGAACGCCTGGTGCATCTCGTCGGGCCGGACGTAGCGGGCCAGCCGTTCGGCCGGCTCCACCCACGCCTCGGCGACCAGGATGCGGTCACCGTCGTACGAGTCGAGCAGCCGCCGCCACTCGCGGTAGATCTCGTGCACCCCGTCCTGGTCCCACATGGGCGGCCGCGGCTTGTCGACCTCGGCGCCGGAGAGGATCTCCGGTTGCTCCTGCCAGTCGGCCAGGTCGGCCTGCTTGATCAGCCCGTGGGCCACGTCCACCCGGAAGCCGTCCACGCCCCGGTCCAGCCAGAACCGGAGGATGTCCAGGAACTCGGCACGGACCTCGGGGTTGCCCCAGTTGAGGTCGGGCTGCCCGGTGTCGAACAGGTGCAGGTACCACTGGCCGTCCGGCAGCCGGGTCCAGGCGGGGCCTCCGAAGACGCTCTGCCAGTCGTTCGGCGGCTCGGCGCCCTGCGGGCCCTTGCCGTCCCGGAAGACGTAGCGCTGCCGCTCGGGGCTGCCCGGGCCGGCGGTGAGCGCGGCCTGGAACCAGCGGTGCTGGGACGAGGTGTGGTTCGGCACCAGGTCGACGATCACCCGGAGCCCGCGCGCCTTCGCCTCGGCGATCATCTTGTCGGCGTCGCCGAGGGTGCCGAAGAGCGGGTCGACGTCCCGGTAGTCGGCCACGTCGTACCCGGCGTCGGCCTGGGGTGACGGGTAGAACGGCGACAGCCAGACCGCGTCGACCCCCAGCTCGGAGAGGTGGCCGAGGCGGGCGGTGATGCCGGGGAGGTCCCCGATCCCGTCGCCGTTCGAGTCGGCGTACGAGCGCGGGTAGATCTGGTAGATGACGGCCTCGGTCCACCAGCCGGTGGCCGGGTCCTGCTGCGTCGCGTCGGTGTTCAGCGCCTTCTCCCTGTCGTGCGTACGGGATGAATCCGTTCAGTGTGCCCGCGGTGGCGCGGTCGACTCCCGCACCACCAGGCGAGTGGGCAGGATCACGGGCGGCGTCGGCGTGTCGCCGCCCGTCTCCGGATCGCGGGGCGCGGGCACCAGGCCGCCGTACGGTTCGGCGGCGCGGACCCCGAGCGGGTCGAGCAGGATCCGGGCGGCGAGCTGCCCCTGCTCCGCCGCGGGCTGGGCGATGGTGCTCAGCCCGAGCACCCCGGCCAGGTCGTGGTCGTCGACGCCGATCACGCTGACGTCCTGGGGCACCCGCAGCCCGGCGTCGCGCAGCGCGGTCATCGCGCCCATCGCCATCTCGTCGCAGGCCGCGAAGATCGCGGTCGGCGGCTCGCCCCGGGCCAGCAGCTCGGTGGCCGCCTGGATGCCCCCGTCGATGGTGAACTGGGACTCCACGTCCAGGCTCGGGTCCGGCCGGATCCCGGCCGCGCGCAGCGCCTCCTGGTAGCCGCGCCGGCGGTCGAGGTGGGTGGTGAAGGCCAGCTCGTCGTCCGGGTCGCCGGAGATGTGCGCGATCCGGGTGTGGCCGAGGTCGAGCAGGTGCCGGGTCGCGGTCCACGCCGCGGCCACGTCGTCGATCCGGACGCACGGCCAGCCGGGGACCCCGCTGCCGGAGCTGATCGTCACGCCCGGCAGGTCCAGCTTGGTCAGCGCGGTCACGTCCGCCGGGCGCAGCGGGGTCGCGACCAGGATGATCGCGTCGACCCGCTTGTGCAGGCTGGCCGTCCGCAGCACCCGCCGCCGGATCTGCTCCCGCCCGCCGAGGTTGTAGAGCAGCAGGTCGTAGCCGTTCTCGTGGAGGTGGTCCTCGACCGCCTCCACGACCGTGGCGAAGAACCAGCGGGTGATCCGCGGGACCACCACGGCCACCGTGCCGGTCTTTCCGCCGGCCAGCCGCGACGCGCTGGGCGAGACCGCGTACTGGAGCTGCTCGGCGGCGGCCAGCACCCGCCGCCGGGTGGCGGCCGAGACGGTCGGGAGGCCGCGCAGCGCCCGGGAGACCGTGGCCGTGGAGACCCCGGCCAGCCGGGCGACGTCGTCAATCCTGG
>NZ_JBSGJR010000744.1:0-2819 GCF_053605645.1 Micromonospora sp. NPDC003776 | reverse complement strand
TGATCCCGCGCCCCGGCACCGTGTGGGTGGTCACCGCGCGACCACATCGGTTGTGCACAACTTAATTGTGGACTACGGAGCGCGTCCGGACCTCCATGTACGCGCGGCCGGGCAGGCTGGCGTCGATCGGCAGCGGGTCCGGTGCCGGCCGGCCCGGCGCGGGCAGTGGCCGCAGCAGCTCCTGTTCCACGTCCACCACGTACGCGGTCCCCGTGACGTTGAGCGGCCCCAGGACCGCGTCGATCGCCTCGGACAGCCGGTCGGGCGGGATCCGGTGCGACCGGGAGACCAGGTCGGCCAGGGTGGCGTGCCAGGCGTCGGCGGTGCTCATCCCCGGGGACTACCCCGCAGCGGGCGGCTCAGACCTCAGCCGGTCAGGCCGAGCACCTGGGCGGCCGCCCGGCCGTTCGCGTGGCTGGCGCCGTACGTGGTGACGAAGGCGCGGACGCCGGCCGGTCGCCAGTCGCTCGGCCAGCCCATCTCCACCACGGTCACCGGGTGCGTGGCGGCCAGCCCGTCGACCAGCTCGCGGGCCCCGGGCAGCCGGTGCAGGTGGCGGCCGACCAGCACGATCGGCCGGTCGCCGGCGCGCTGGTGCAGCTGCTCCGGTGCGGTCTCCCCGGCCACCGCGCGGATCTCCTCGGTGCCGGGCGCCAGGTGCGGCCCGAGCCCCCACGGCACCCGCCCCTCGGCGATGGTGGAGGCGGCGTGCACCTGCACCACCAGCGGGGTGGCCAGGCCGGTCACGTCGCCCTCGACGCGTACCGCGCGCAGCGCGGCGGCGTAACCCAGGCTGTCGGGCGCCGGGTCCGGAATGCTGCCGGCGCCCCGCCACCGGGCCAGCTCGGCGGCCCGCCCGGCGGCCTCCTCGACCCGGGCCCGGTCCAGCCGGCCGTCGTCGAGCGCGCCGACGATCTCCTCGGCCACGTGCTCGACCAGCTCGGCGTCGACCTTGGCGCCGATGCAGAGCAGGTCCGCCCCGGCGGCGAGGGCGCGGACCGCGGCGGGACCCACCCCGCCGGCGGCCAGCGCGGCCCCCTTCATCTCCAGCGCGTCGGTGATCACGGTGCCGGTGAAGCCGTACTCGCGGCGCAGCAGGTCGACCAGGACGGCCCGGCTGAACGTGGCGGGGCCGTCGCCGGTCAGCGCCGGCACCCGGATGTGCGCGGTCATGATCGCGCGTACCCCGGCGTCGACCACCGCCGCGAAGGGCGGCAGGTCCCGCTCCCGCAGCACGGCCGGGGGCACGTCGACGGTGGGCAGCTCGTGGTGCGAATCGGCCACCGTGGCGCCGTGGCCGGGGAAGTGCTTGGCGCAGGCGGCCACCCCGGCGGACTGGAGGCCGGCGACCGCGGCGGCCGAGTGGGCGGCCACCCGGGCCGGGTCCGCGCCGAACGAGCGGGTGCCGATCACCGGGTTCTCGGCCGCGGTGTTCACGTCGACGGTCGGCGCCAGGTCGACGGTGATGCCGAGGGCGGCCAGCTCCGCGCCGATCGCCGCGTACACCTGCCGGGTCAGTGTCAGGTCGTCGACCGCTCCGAGGGCGGCGTTGCCCGGGTACGGGCTGCCGGTGGCGTGGGCCAGCCGGGTGACGTCGCCGCCCTCCTCGTCGATCGCCACGATCACGTCCGGCCGGCCGGCGCGCAGCCCGGCGGTGGTCGCCGCGACCTGGGCCGGGTCGTGGATGTTGGTGCCGAACAGGGTGTGCCCGGCGAGCCCCTCGGTGAGCAGGTCGACCGCCCAGTCGGGCGGGACCGGCCCCGGGTAAGCGGCCAGCAGCGTGCCCAGCGCGAGCCGCCGCAGTCCTGGATCCAACCCCACGAGTATCCCCTTTCCCTGCCGGGTCGTCCGACGGCCCCGGATCGGGGTGGCCGATACGCTAACGGGCACCCCTCTGCAGGCGTTTTGTGGTTAGCAAACTTTACTGAAAATAGAGGACGTGGCATGAGTACGACCCGGCTGCCCGGCACCCCCCGCCTGTTACGGGCGCTGAACGACCGCGCGGCGCTGGAGCTGCTCCTCGAGCAGGGGCCGCTCACCCGGGCCCGGCTCGGCGAGCTGACCGGGCTGTCCAAGGTCACCGCCTCCCAGCTGGTGGAGCGGCTGGAGGAGCGCGGCCTGGTCACCCGGGTCGGCGAGCAGGCCGGCGGGCGGGGCCCGAACGCCCAGCTCTACGCGGTGCGCCCGGGCAGCGCGTACGTGGTCGGGGTGGACGTCGACGCGGAGCGGGTGGTGGCGGCCTGCGCGGACATCACCGGCGCGGTCGTCGGCCGGGTCGCCCAGTCCACCCGGGACACCGACGACCCGGTGGGCGTGGTGCACAACGCCGTGGTCCAGGCGGCCAGCAGCGCCGGCGCCGAGCTGTCCAGCGTGCGGCGGGTCGTGCTGGGCACCCCCGGCCTGGTCGACCCCGGCACCGGGGACATCACCTTCGCGTTCAACCTGCCGCGCTGGCACAGCGGCCTGCTCGCCGCGCTCCGGGACGACCTGCGCATCCCGGTGGTCTTCGAGAACGACGTCAACCTGGCCGCCGTCGCCGAGGCCCAGTCCGGCGCGGCCCAGGGCGTGTCGGACTTCGTGCTGGTCTGGGTGGACGCCGGCGTGGGGCTGGCCATCATGCTCGGCGGCCGGCTGCACCACGGCAGCAGCGGCGCGGCCGGCGAGATCGGCTACCTGCCGGTGCCCGGCGTGCCCATTCCCCGGGACGTGTCGAAGCGGTCCAAGCCGGCGTTCCAGCAGCTCGCGGGCGCCGACGCGGTGCGCGCGGTGGCCGCCGAGCACGGTTTCGCAGCGCCCGACGCGGCCGAGGCGGTACGCGC
>NZ_JBSGJR010000743.1:0-2840 GCF_053605645.1 Micromonospora sp. NPDC003776 | reverse complement strand
CTGCACGTGCGTGCGGCGGACTTCCTCCGGCCCGCCTCGGTACGCCTCGAGCACGGCCGGACCAACCCGGACGCCTACTACGAGGGCTGGATCGACGAGGCGGGCCTGCGCCGCGAGGTGCTGGACCCGGCCGGCCCCGCCGGCTCGGGCCGGCTGCTGCCGTCGCTGTGGGACCCCGTCGCCGACCGGGCCAGCCGGGCCGGCTACGTCGACCTGCCGCCCGGCGGGGTGGTGCTGGTCAGCGGCCCGCTGCTGCTCGGCGGGGCGCTGCCCTTCGACGTCACCGTGCACCTGGTGCTCTCCCCGGGCGCGCTGGACCGCCGTACCGAGCCGGGACAGCGCTGGACCCTGCCGGCGTTCGCCCGGTACGCCGACGAGGTCGCCCCGGCCAGCTTCGCCGACGTGGTGGTCCGGGTCGACGACCCGCGACACCCGGCCCTGGTCGAGGCGGCCTGACGACCCGGACGGTCCCCCCGGCGGCCGCCGGACGCGACCCGGACAGCGGGCCCGGGCGGGCGCATTCCGGGTGGCCGGGCAGCAGCCGGCACGGACCGGCACGGACCGACCGGCGCAGGTGGGCACGAACGGCCGGAAAGAACCCGGGGATCACCGGTTTGATCCGTCGGGGCGGCGGGTAATCGCCCGGCTCACAGAGCACGGGTGATCTCGCCCGGGCATCCCATCGGACCACGTCCGGGGCGTTCGCGCCCCGGACCGGCATGAGGCCCAGAGGAAAGGCAGGCAGCGATGCTCGTCCACGACAAGGTAGCCACGGGGCGCTCGCAGGCGGAGGTCGACCGGATCCGGCAGTCCCTGCAGTCGCGGTACGACGAGCTGACCGCGGAGTACGAGCAGGCCGTGCAGCAGAGCCAGGTCCTGCGGCTGGTCGAGATCGGCGACACGGCCGGCGACGACCAGGCCGACAGCGGCACCAAGACCGCCGAGCGGGACACCGCGCAGTCCCTGCTGCGCACCATCCTGGACCGGCGCGCCCAGTTCGAGCACGCGCTGACCCGGCTGGACGAGGGCACCTACGGCTTCTGCGAGGGCTGCTCCGCGCCGATCCCGGTGGAGCGGCTGGAGATCTTCCCGTCCGCCACCTCCTGCGTGACCTGCAAGCAGAACCGGGAGCGGCGGGCGGCCTGAGCGGCGCCCGGGTTGCCGGTCGGTCCCGTACGCGGTGGACTCGCCAGATGGGTGAGATCAAGGTGGGCACCGCCTCCTGGACCGACCGGACCCTGCTCGACTCCGGGTGGTACCCCCAGACCGCGGACACCCCGGAGAAGCGGCTGGCCTACTACGCGCGCCAGTTCCCGCTGGTGGAGGTGGACGCCACCTACTACTCGCCGCCCGCCGAGCGGACCGCGCGGCTCTGGGTGGACCGCACCCCGGCCGGCTTCACCTTCAACGTCAAGGCGTTCAGCCTGCTGACCGGCCACCCGACCCGGGTCGGCTCGCTCTACAAGGACCTGCGCCCGGCGACGGAGAAGAAGAACCTCTATCCGGACGACCTGTCGCCGCAGGCGTACGAGGAGGTCTGGACCCGGTTCCTGTCCGCCCTCGACCCGCTGGTCGAGGCCGGCAAGCTGGGCGCGATCCTGTTCCAGTTCCCGCCCTGGTTCACCATCAAGCGGGACAACAAGCAGTACCTGCTCGAGGTGGCGCGGCGGTGCGACCCGCTGCGGCCGGTCTTCGAGTTCCGGCACGCCTCCTGGTTCGACGGCGACAACGCCGAGGAGACGCTCGCCTTCCTGCGCGAGCACGAGCTGCCGTTCGTCTGTGTCGACATGCCGCAGGGGCACCGGTCCTCGGTGCCCCCGGTGCTGGCCGCCACGGCGGACCTCGCCGTGGTCCGCTTCCACGGGCACAGCGACAAGTGGACCAGCAAGGACATCCACGAGAAGTTCGGCTACGACTACTCCGACAAGGAGCTGCGCGGCTGGGCGCCGAAGCTGCGCGAGCTGGCCGGGGAGGCGGAGCAGACCCACGTGCTGATGAACAACTGCTACCGCGACTACGCCCAGCGCAACGGGCAGCGGCTGCGCGAGTTCCTCGGCGCGGAATGAGGTTCACCTCTTCCGGGTGAGGCCGGCTCACCCGGCTCCCGGCGAGTCTGGGCGGTGTGTGCGGTCCGTCGACCGACGCGACCGCGAGGCCGACAGGAGGTGGGCCATGACGGTGCGGGTCGTAGCGGATCGACGCCGCGGCGGGGTGCTGCACGTGGTCGGGAGGTCCGACCCTCCCCGGCGTGGCGGACGGCCCGGTCGGTTCAGCCCGACCCGGCTCTGGCGGGGGCCCAGCGGGCCGCCGCGCCGCACCGACGACCGACGCTGGGAAACCGACGCACGGGGGTGGGCAGATGGCTGAGCAGATGATTTCCGCGTTCGAGTCCTCGCTGGACAAGACCAACGTGATGCTCAAGGAGATCGAGGCGGCGTACGGCTGGCCGAAGGAACAGCGCAACCAGTCCTACGCGGCGTTGCGTACGGTGCTGCACCTGCTGCGGGACCGGATGCCGGTGGGGCAGAGCGTCGAGTTCGCCCAGCAGTTGCCGGTGCTGCTGCGGGGTGTCTACTTCGAGGGCTGGCAACCGGAGAACGTACCGATCAAGCTGAACCGCGACGACTTCCTCTACGAGGTCCGGCAGGGCTTCCCCTACGACGTGGAGGGCGGCACGCAGCGGGTCGTCCAGGTGGTGCTGGACACCCTGCGCCGGCACGTGAACCAGGGCGAGTGGGAGGACGTCAAGTCGACGATGCCTCGGGACCTGGTGCAGATGATTCCGTGACCGCCACGGTCCCGGCCCGCACCGCCGCCTCGGCGGGGCGGGCCGTCGGCGT
>NZ_JBSGJR010000742.1:0-2844 GCF_053605645.1 Micromonospora sp. NPDC003776 | reverse complement strand
GGCCCGGGCCGGCACCCCGCCGGCCGCCGCGGCCCGCACCGGGCCAGGGGAGTACTGGCAGCTCCTGGACGCCACCAACCACGTCCTGGCCGCCAGCCCCGGCCTGCCCCGGGGTTCGCTGCTCACCCCCGACCAGCTCGACCGCGCCCTGCGGGGGGCGGTACGCGCCGACCGGGGCACCCTGCTACCGATCAGCGCCCGCCCGCTGCGCCTGTACGCCGTCCCCGTCCAGCCCGGCGCCCGGCCGGCCACGGGACAACCGGCGGTCACCGTCGCCGCGGTGCGGCGCGACCAGCGCGACGAGGCGCTGCGGGAACTGATCGGCCAGCTCGCCCTGGCCAACCTGGCCGCGCTGGCCGTGGCCTCCCTGGTCGGCTACCGCCTGGCCCGCGCCGCGCTCGCCCCGGTGGAGCGCTACCGCGCCGAGGCGGCCCGCATCGCCGCCGGCGAGACCGGGGTGCGCCTCGCCGTCCCCGCCACGGACGACGAGGTGGCCCGGCTCGGCCGCACCCTCAACGACATGCTCACCGCCCTCGAGTCGGCGCTGGAGCGGGAACGACAGTTCATCAACGACGCCAGCCACGAGCTGCGTACCCCGCTGACCCTGCTCTCCACCGAGCTGGAACTGGCGCTGCGCCGGCCGCGCGGCACCGCCGAACTCGAAGCGGCCCTGCGGGCCGCCGCCGCCGACACCGCAGACCTGATCGCCCTCGCCGACACCCTCCTCGCCCTCGGCGCGCCACCCGCCGCCGCCGCCGAGGTCAACCTCAGCGCGCTGGTGGCCGCGCTGACGGACCGCCACGGGGCCGGGGCGCCGGAGGGCACGATCCGCGCCCGGATCACCCCCGGTCTCGCCGTCCGGGGCGATGCCACCCGGCTCGGTCGGGTGGTCACCAACCTGCTAGACAACGCCCTCCGGCACGGCGCGCCGCCGATCACCGTGGCCGTAAACCGGGCGGACGGGCTGATCCGGCTGACCGTGCACGACAACGGCCCGGGGATGGACCCGGAGTTCCTGCCGCACGCCGTCGAGCGGTTCCGCCGCGCCGACACGGCCCGCACCTCGCCCGGCACCGGCCTGGGGCTCTCCCTCGTCGAGGCCATCGTCCGCGCCCACCACGGCGAGCTGCGGATCTGCTCGGCCGGCGCGCACCACCGCGTCGGCGCGGTCTTCCCCGGCGAGTGCCGGCATCCGGCGGCCGGCACCACCGTCACCGTGCTGCTGCCGGCCGTCGCCTGATCAGCGCAGCGGCAGACCGAGCCGGCGGCCGGCCTCGCGCAACCCGTCCCGGGCGGCCGGGTGGGCGGCGTGGTCGACCAACTGCTGCGCCTGCTCGACCGAGTCCCGGCCCCACACGGTCGCGCAGCCCTGCTCGGTGACGATCGCGCTGTGCTGGAACGAGGTGACCGGCCCGGAGAGCAGCGGCACCACCGTCGACACGTCGGCCTTCGGGTGCCAGGAGCGCAGCGCGATGATCGCCTGGCCGCCCGGGGAGTGCAGGGCGCCCACGATGAAATCGGTCTGGCCGCCGAACCCGGAGTGCACCCGGGTGCCCACCCGGCTGGCGTTGGCCTGCGCGAACAGGTCCACCTCGAGGGCGCTGTTGACCGACACCAGGCCCGGGCGGCGGGCGATCAGCGCGGGATCATTGGTCCGCTCGGTGCGCAGCATCCGGATCCGCTCGTTGCCGTCGACCCAGTCGTACAGCTCCGCCGAGCCGAAGCAGAACGACGCGGTGACCGCGGTGTCCTGGTCCAGGCAGCCCGCCTTCTCCAGCGCGAGCACCCCGTCGCTGAACATCTCCGACCAGATCCGCAGGTCACGCCGGTCGGCCAGGGCGGCGAGGGTGGCGTCAGGGATGCCGCCGATGCCGGCCTGGAGGGTCGCCCCGTCGGGCACCAGCGCGGCGACCCGGGCGCCGATCGCCGCGGCCCCCGCATCGGGCTCGACGACCGGGGCGGCGGGCAGCGGCCGGTCGACCTCCAGCACCAGGTCCACCGCGTCGACCGGCAGCTCGGCGTCCCCGTACGTCCAGGGCATCTGCCGGTTGGCCTGGGCGACGACCAGCCCGCCCCGCGCCCGGACCGCCTCGACCACCGCCGGCAGGATGTTCACCTCGACGCCGAGGCTGAGGGCGCCGCCGCGCGGCGCGGTGGTGTGCAGGACCACCACGTCGGGGGCGAGCCGACCGCGCAGCAGCGCCGGCACCAGGGACAGCCGGCTCGGCACGTACGACAGGCGGGGGTGGCCGCGCATGCCGGTGACGACGAAGGAGGTCTCGTAGCTCACCGTTGCAAAGAGCCTCGGCGGCTCTCGGCAGTTCCAGCCTTTCGGCTGGAAAGGTCCGTACCGGTGTCACCGGAGCCTGAGGGCTTCGGTGTCCTGATGACGGTCTCCCGTTTCCTGCTGCCGCTGGTGCGGCAGTTTTGTGCCACCTGCCCGCCCCGCCGTGGCCTTTCGGCTGTGGCGGGTGTTGCGGGTCTTCTGGTCGGCTCCACGGGGTTTCGACGCTTGTGCGTCCTGGTCTCCGGCCACTCCGGTACCAGTGGCCGCTGCGAGAGCGGCGAGGTTGCGGGCTGCGTTTTCGTCTCGATCAAGGACGAGGCCGCAGGCGTCGCAGTGGTAGGTCCGGACGTGCAACGGCAGCTTGGCTTTCACCGCGCTACAGCCCGAACAGGTTTTCGAGGACGGGTACCAGCGGTCGGCGACCAGCGTCCGTCCGCCGGTCCAGCCGGTCTTGTAGGTGATCTGGATCCTGCTGGCTTATTGGCGGGTTCATGCGGCTAGGGCGAGGCGGGCGAGGTGGCTGGTGCGGGTTCGGTCGAGGGGGTGACCGTTCCAGT
>NZ_JBSGJR010000741.1:0-2848 GCF_053605645.1 Micromonospora sp. NPDC003776 | reverse complement strand
TTTTTTTGTTTTTTGGGTGGTGGGTCGGCCCCTGTTTTTGGGGGGGGGGGGGGGGGGGGGCCCTTGGCCCGCCGGCCTCACCGGCCCTGGAGTGCCTTGACGTTGTCGCCGAAGGTCCAGCCCTTCGACCCGTCCCAGTTGATCGACCAGGTCATCAGCCCCTTCAGGCTGCCCTGGTAGGTGTTCCACACCTGCCCGACCAGGGCGGGTGACAGGTATCCGCCGCCGGCCCCGGACTGCGCGGGCAGGCCGGGTACCTGCTTGTCGTACGGGACCCGGATGGTCGTGCCCTGCACGACCAGTCCGGTGTTCAGGCAGTTGGTCTGGGCGACGAAGCCCTGCACGGTACCGGCGGAGTACGAGTCGCCGGCGCAGCCGTACATGCTGCCGTTGTAATACTGCATGTTCAGCCACCAGAGCCGGCCGTTGTCGACGTACCGCTTGACGATCGGCAGGTACGCGCCCCAGATCGAGCCGTAGGTGACGCTGCCCCCGGTGACGTACGCGGTCTCCGGGGCCATGGTGAGCCCGAAGCCGGCCGGCATCTGGGCCAGTACCCCGTCGATGATCCGGATCAGGTTGGCCTGCGAGGTGGAGAGCTGGCCGATGTTCCCGCTGCCGGTGAGCCCGGTCTCGATGTCGATGTCGATGCCGTCGAAGTTGTACCTCTTCAGGATCGGCACCACGGTGGCGACGAACCGGTCGGCGACCGCGCTGGAGCTGAGGTCGATGCCGGCGGCGGCGCCGCCGATGGAGAGCAGGACGGTCAGCCCGGCGGCCTTGGCCTGGCACATCTCGGTCGGGGTGGGCACCTTCACCCCGGCGTCCATGCCGTCCTCCCAGAGCACCGTGCCGTCGGAGCGGATCACCGGGAACGCGGCGGTGACCACGTTGTAGCCGTGCCCGGGGATGCGCGGGTCGGTGATCGGGATCCAGCCGAGGCCGGGGTGCACCCCGTTGGCCGCGCCGTCCCAGTTCTCCCAGTAGCCCTGGAGCACCTTGCCCGCCGGTCGGGGCTTCAGCGGGCAGGTGCTGCCACCCGGGGAGGTGGTCGGGGTGGGTGACGGCGAGGACGTGGGGGTCGGCGAGGGCGAGGGGGACCGGGTGGGCGACGGGGTGGGGGAGGGCGAGGACGTGGTGGGGGTGGGGGACGGGGTGCCGCCGCCGTCGCAGGCGCCCAGGTCGGTCCAGAGCGCCGGGGTGGCGGGCGGGGTCCAGCCGGCCCCGACCGGCGGGGTGTTCGTCTGCAGCGCCTGGTAGAGGCGGCCGGCGTAGGTGGCCTTGCTGCCGGCGGTCCAGGTCACCCCCTCGGCCCAGGCCGGCACGCCGGCGCAGGAGACCAGGGCGGTCGTGCCGGCGGTCGCGGCGAGGCCGGTGGCGGCCGGCAGGGCGGCGCCGGCGAGCAGCATCCCGCCGCCGAGCAGTGCGGTCAACCCGCGTCGAAGTCGCATGACATACCTCCTCATCGATGCGCCGGAGGCTATCAGTAAACTTTGTTAAGTGTAAATGCGCAGTACTCTGTCAGCACTTGCTTCACGGTGTGAACACGGCCGCCCACCGGCGGCCTGAGAGAGGACGGCGCGGGACGTGGACGCCAGACGCACCACCGTGCGGGACATGCGCCGGGCCAACCGGTCGGTGCTGCTGAGCCGGATCTGGCTGGACGGTCCGCTCAGCCGGCACGAGCTGGGGCAGACCACCGCGCTGAGCCTGGCCAGCGTGAGCAACCTGGTCGGCGAGATGATCGGCGAAGGGCTGGTCGAGGAGGCCGGTTCGGTCGAGTCCGACGGCGGCCGACCCCGGGTGCTGCTGCGCGTCGCCCCCGGCTACGGCTATCTGGTCGGCGCCGACGTCGGCGAGACCCGGGTCCAGGTCGAGCTCTTCGACCTGGCGATGACCGCCCTCGCCAAGGCCGAGTACCCGATCGCCGCCGCCGGTCCCGACCCGCGGGACGTCGCCCGCCACCTGCTGCACGGTTTCGACGCGGTGGTCGAGCAGGCCGGCGTCGACCCGGCTGCGGTGCTCGGCTTCGGCGTCGCCGTCTCCGGCACCGTCGAGCGGACCGCCGACGCGGTCGTGCACGCGCAGACCCTCGGCTGGGACGGTGTGCCGCTCGGGGCGATGCTGCGCGCGGGCACCGAGATCCCGGTCCACATCGACAACGGCGCCAAGACCCTGGGCCAGGCCGAGATGTGGTTCGGCGCCGGGCGGGGCGTGCGGCACGCCGTGGTGGCGCTGGTCGGCTCCGGTGTCGGCGCCTGCGTGGTCGCCGACGGGGTCGGCTACCGCGGCGCGCACAGCAGCGCCGGCGAGTGGGGCCACACCACCATTGTGTACGGCGGCCGCCGCTGCCGCTGCGGCAACCTCGGCTGCCTGGAGGCGTACGTCGGGGCCGAAGGTGTCCTGGACCGGTTCCGGCAGGCCAACCGGGGGCGGCCGGCGGCCGGCGGTGACGAGGAGACCGCGTTCGGCGAGCTGCTGCGCTCCACCGGGCGGACCGCCGCCCGCGTGCTCGACGAGACCGTCGGTTACCTCGGCGCCGGGGTGGCGAACCTGGTCAACCTCTTCAACCCGGAGCGGGTGGTGCTCGGCGGCTGGGCCGGCCTGGCCCTGGGCGAGCGCTACCTGCCGCAGATCCGCGAGGCCACCGCCCGGCACGCGCTGCGCCAGCCGTACGCCCAGACCTCGATCGAGCTGTGCCGGCTCGGCCCGGACGCGGTCGCGATGGGCGCGGCCACCCTGCCGATGGCCCGGCTGCTGCGCGACGGCGGCGTGCCGCGCGAACCCGTCACCCGGATGACCGCGGCGGCGGTGCGGGGCCCACGGGCGCGGACCCGCTGAACCGCCG
>NZ_JBSGJR010000740.1:0-2863 GCF_053605645.1 Micromonospora sp. NPDC003776 | reverse complement strand
CTCCCGCCGGTTCGGTTGGATCGGGTACGCCAGCACCACCGGGCCGGCCGGGTCCGGCAGCCGTCCGCTCGGCCCCGGCGCCGGTGAGCACCAGCGGCCGGACCGGCGCGTCGGCGAAGCACGCCTGGGCCGGGTCCAGGTCCAGCGAGCGGGAGACCACCACCAGGGTCGGGTACTCGGTGAGGCCGTGCTCCCGCCGCCAGGCCCGACGGTCCGCGCTCAGCCGGACCGCCCGGTAGCCCTCGTGGCGCAGCGTGCCGGCGGCTACCACCAGGCCGTCGCAGAGCATCCGGAGCAGGCCGAAGACCCGCTTGTCCGGCTCGCCGGAGAGACCGGCCGAGTAGCCGTCCACAGTGACCGCCCCGTCGGCGCTGGCCACGAAGTTCACCCGTAGGTGGGGCCGGTCGCGGCGGCCGTAGAGCGCGGCCAGCTCGGGGTCGGTCAGCGGACCGGTCGCGGGCGCCGGCCAGACCCGCGAGATGGAGGTCGCGGCGCTCATTCGCCGGCCGGACCGGTGACCGGAGGGGTGGGTTCGGGGGTACGGTGCTGACAGTCGCACCACTTCCGGCCCGGACAGTCGTCGTGCCGCCGATCCCGGCACGCTCGGCAGATCATGCTGGCAGCCTAAGCCGAGGGAGGATGGGACAGCATGTCGCGGCAGATCTTCCAGCTCAAGGTGTCCCTCGTCGGGGTCCGGCCGCCGGTGTGGCGGCGGGTGCTGGTCCCCGGCGGCTTCACCCTGGACCGCGTGCACCGGGTGGTGCAGCACGCGATGGGCTGGCGGGACTGCCACCTGCACTCGTTCGAGATCGACGGACGCCAGTACGCCGAGCCCGACCCGGACGGCGAGCTGGCGGTCCGCGACGAGCTGGACGTCCGGCTCGACGCCGTGGTGGGCAAGGGCGACCGCTTCCAGTACGTCTACGACTTCGGCGACTGGTGGGAGCACGACCTGCTGGTGGAGGACGTCTGCGCCACCGAGCCGGACGAGCGCTACCCGGTCTGCCTGGCGGGGGAGCGGGCCTGCCCGCCGGAGGGGGTCGGCGGCCCGAGCGGGCACGCTGTCCTGCTGGCCGCCCTGGCCGACCCGGAGCACCCGGAGCGCCGCGCCATGCGCGAGTGGGCCGGCCCCGGCTTCGATCCGGCCGCCTTCGACGCGGCCCGGGCCACCACCCTGCTGCGCCGCTTCTGCTGATCCCGCCCCGACGCTGAACCCGCTCCGGCGGCAACCCCGGGGGTCGACGCGGTAACGATCTGGGAACGCTCCCAGCGGCCTATTGACACCCCTGACACCTCCCGGCAATCTCATGGGAGCGCTCCCGCGAGTGGCGTGGATCTCATCCCTGCCCGCTCGCGGGACGCCGTCGGTGACCGGTCCGGATCGGCGACGGCGAGCCCGCGCGACAGCACCCCCCACCACACAGATATCGCCTCACCACCGAAAGAGGGGTCTCGGATGAGCGTCCCAACCCGCCGCCGGCGGTTCGCGGCCATCGCGCTCGCGTCCGTCGCGGTGCTCGCCACCGCCACCGCCTGCGGCGACGACTCGTCGGACAGCGGCAAGAGCGACGGCCCGGTCACCCTGGTCGTCGACGTCTTCGGCGACCAGGGCTTCGGCTACGACGAGCTCTACAAGCAGTACGAAGCGGAGCACCCGAACGTCAAGATCCAGGAGCGCGGCAAGGGCCTCGGCCTGGGTGACTACAACACCCGGCTGACCCAGCAGATCACCGCCGGCTCGGGCGCCGGCGACGTGGTGGCCCTGGAGGAGGGCACCATCGTCCAGTTCTACGCGCAGGCCGACAAGTTCGTGAACCTCGCCGACTACGGGGCGAACGACCTCAAGGGCAACTTCCTGCCGTGGAAGTGGGAGCAGGGCACCACCCCCGACGGCAAGGTGCTCGGCCTCGGCACCGACGTCGGCTCGATGGCGCTGTGCTACCGCAGCGACCTGTTCAAGGCCGCCGGGCTGCCCACCGACCGCGAGCAGGTCGCCGCGCTCTGGCCCACCTGGGACCAGTTCATCAGCACCGGGCAGAGGTTCGCCGCCGCCGACAAGAAGCACAAGTTCGTCGACTCGGCGACCAACTTCTACAACGTGGTGCTCATGCAGATCGCCGGCCAGGGCACCGGCTACACCTACTACGACAAGAGCAACAAGCTGGTCATCGACCAGAACCCGGACGTCAAGTCGGCGTACGACATGACCACCAAGATGATCGCCGCCGGCCTGTCCAACAACCTCCAGTCGTTCTCCAACGAGTGGAACGCCGGTTTCAAGAACGGCACCTTCGCCACCATTGCCTGCCCGGCGTGGATGACCGGTGTCATCAAGGGCCAGGCCGGTGACGCGGCGGCCGGCAAGTGGGACATCGCCAAGGCCCCCGGCAACGGCGGCAACTGGGGTGGCTCGTTCCTGGGCGTGCCGAAGTCGAGCAAGCACCAGAAGGAGGCCGCGGAGCTGGCCAAGTTCCTGACCAGCGCCAAGGGCCAGACCGAGGCGTTCAAGAAGGTCGGCAACCTGCCGTCCTCGCCGCAGGCCCTCGCGGACCCGGCGGTGGCCGACTCGACCAACGACTACTTCAGCAAGGCCCCGGTCGGCAAGATCTTCGCCGCCGGCGCCAGCGACCTGAAGCCGGTCTACCTCGGCCCGAAGAACAACGCGGTCCGTACCGCCGTGGAGAACACCCTCCGCGCGGTGGAGCAGGGCAAGTCCGCTGAGGAGCAGTGGCAGGCGGCGCTGAAGAACGGTGCGGCCGCCGGTAAGTGATCCGGCCCGGCCATCCGCGGGTGGCGTCGACTCCGGCAGTCGGCGCCACCTGCGGTGCCCACCCCCGGCGGCACCCGTGTGGGCGGGTGCCGC
>NZ_JBSGJR010000739.1:0-2869 GCF_053605645.1 Micromonospora sp. NPDC003776 | reverse complement strand
CGGGCGGGCCGGCGCGCTCGGCGACGTACGGGCCGAGACGGCCGCCGCCGCGCTCGGCTTCATCGCTCCCGACGCGGTCGCCCGGTGATGTAGAAGGCCCAGCCGGAGATCCCCAGCAGCCGGGCCCGGCGCAGCGTCGCCGGAGAGCGGGCGAAGGCCTCCCCCAACTCCAGCACCAGTGGCTTGCTGGCGGCGGCGACCTGTTCCGGGGTCATCGTCGCCGCCCCACCGTCCGTCCACCGTGGTCGTTCATCACACTCAGTCTGCCCGGTGGCCACCGTCTGCGGCATCCCCCTCTTCGGCGTCCAGCGCCTCCAGCGCGCCCTCCACCTCCCCGGCCCGGCGGCGGGCCGCGGTGACCGCCCGTTCCGCCCCCCGGCGGGCCAGCTTGGCGCGGCTCAGCTCCTGCTCGGCGACGGCCCGGCGGCGCTCCAACTCGGCCAGCTCCGTCTCGATCCGGTCCAGGGTGGCGGCGCCGTCCTGCTCGGACCGGGTGGCCTCGGTCAGTTCCCGCTCGGCGCGGCCCTGCTCGTCGCGGGCCTTGGCCAGTTCGCGTTCCAGGGCCCACCGGCGTTTCGCCCGTTCGGCCCGGGCGGCCCGTTCGGCGGCCCGCTCGTCGCGCTCCCGCCGGCTCTCGGCCCGCGCGGCCGCCCGGTCCGGCACGGGCGGCTCCTCGCCACCCCCGGTGACCAGCCGCAGCTGCGGCCGGGGCACCTCGCCGAAGCCGGCGTAGTGCACGGACCGGAGCAGCCGCCCGGCCCGCACCTGTTCGGCCACCTCGGTGTCGGAGAGGGCGGCGTTGAGGGTCGCCTCCACCTCCCCGAGCGGCAGTTTTCCGGCCGGCGGGGCACTGGGCTCGGCGGCGGCCAGCTTGCGTACCTCGGTGACGAGGGCGCCGACCACGGCCCGGCGCTGCGCGGAGAGCTCGCGCAGCCGGGCGCCGCGCAGCTCGCGCTGGGCGGTCCGCAGCGATTCCGCGAGCTGGGCCAGGTCGGCGACCAGCTCGGGGCGGCGGATGGCGAGCAGGTTGACCAGCCAGGCGGCGACGGTGGGCCGGCGCAGCTTGCCGATCTCCCGGGCGGCCTTCGGGTCACCGGACCGGCGTGCCTCGGCCACGGCGGCGTCCCGGGCCGCCACGAAGCGGTCCGGTGGCGTCGCGTAGAGCTGCTGGACCAGGTCGGGGGTGGGTCCGGGCACGGCGGTCAGGCGTCGATCCGGGTGCCCGGTTCGAGGCGGCGGTAGTCGGTGTTCGACAGCGCGGCGTACTGCCGGTCGAGCACCCCGAAACCGTTGGCGTTGAGCAGCCCGTCGTGCAGGGCGTACGCCCGGCGCGGGGCGACCGCCCGGATGAAGTCGACCACCTCGGAGAACTTGTTCCACGGCGCGTGGATCGGGGCGAAGAGGGTGTCCACCTGGATGTCGTCCGGCACCACCAGGGAGTCGCCCGGGTGATAGACCACGTCGTTGAAGACGTAGCCCAGGTTGGAGATGACCGGGATGTCCGGGTGGATCACCGCGTGCTGGCCCCCGTACGCTCGCACCGGCACGCCGGCGGCGGTGAACGTCTCGCCCGGCGCGACCACGGTCAGCGCCTCGGCGGCGTCGCCGAGGACGCCGGCGAGCGAGGCCGGCCCGTGGACCGGTGCCGGCCGGCGGTCCAGCGCCCGGGTCAGCGCCTCGACGTTCACGTGGTCCGGGTGCTCGTGCGTGATCAGCACCGCGTCCGCCCCGTCCAGCGCCTCGGGCTCGCTGTAGACCCCCGGGTCCACCACGAGCACTCCCCCGTCGTGCTCGATCCGGAGGCAGGAGTGGGCGTACTTGGTGACCTGCATCGTGACTCCTCGATTATCGAATCGTGACGTCCTGAGCGCAGTCTGCCGGAACCGGCGCGACGGCGCGTCGCGTCCGAGGTATCGGCCCCGGCGCGGGGCCGTCGAGGAGCGGAGCGGGGACATGAGCGAGCGTCAGCGAGATCGCGGTACGCGCGGACCGGCCGGACGCCGCCGCGGGGTGCTGCTGGCCGTGTGCGGACTGGCCGCGGTGCTGGTCACGGCGGGTTGCGGCGCCGACGGCGGGAACAGCGCGTCGGACTCGGGGCGGGCGCCGGCGGCGGGTGGCGCCGCGGACGCGGGCGCCGGGGCGGCGCCGGAGAAGGCGGCCCCCGCCGCCACCGGCTCCGGCGGGACGGACCTGCGGATGGACCAGCGGTCCATCATCTACACCGGGACCATGCAGGTCCGGGTGGCGGACGTGGACCGGGCGGCCGGCGAGGCGACCGACCGGGTCCGGGCGGCGGGCGGTTTCGTCGGCGGCGACCAGCGCAGCAGCGAGTCCTCCGACGCCCGGGCAGAGCTGACCCTGCGGGTGCCGGCGGACCGGTTCACCACGGTCGTCGACCAGCTGGCCGGACTCGGCAAGCAGGAGCGGCGCGAGATCCACACGCAGGACGTCACCGAGGAGACCGTCGACCTGGACGCCCGGATCGCCACCCAGCGGGCCCGGGTGGGCAGCGCCCGGAAGCTGCTGGCCCGGGCCACCACGATCAACGAGCTGGTGACGCTGGAGAACGAGGTGGGCCGGCGGGAGGCCGACCTGGCCTCGCTGGAGGCGAAGAAGCGCCGGCTGGCCGACCTGACCGCGCTCTCCACGATCACGGTGACCTTCCTCGGCCCGGACCAGACCACCGCCGACGAGGGCCCGGAACTCGGTTTCCTGGTCGGGCTGAAGGGCGGCTGGAACGTCTTCGTCACCACGTTCTTCGTGGTGCTCACCGTGCTGGGGGCGCTGCTGCCGTTCGCGCTGGTGATCGGCGTACCGGTGGTGCTGCTGGTCCGCCGGGCGCGCCGGCGGCGGGCCCGGAGATCGGAAG
>NZ_JBSGJR010000738.1:0-2883 GCF_053605645.1 Micromonospora sp. NPDC003776 | reverse complement strand
CGGCCCTTCCCGCCGGCCGGAGACCGCGACCTGCCGCGGCGCGCCTGGCGACGGCCCGCCCGGGCCCGTCGGGTGGCGTGTGAGGTGGTCGATGGCGGTGGCCGGGCGTCGCGGGGTTCGGCGCGCCGCCCGGTACCCTCGGATGGTGTCTGCCACCTCCCCTTCCCCCGCCGACGGCCGTCGGGTCGCCCTGCTGACCCTGGGCTGCGCCCGTAACGAGGTCGACTCGGAGGAGTTGGCCGCCCGGCTGCACGCCGACGGCTGGCAGGTGACCACCGACGGCGAGGGGGCCGACGTGGTGGTCGTCAACACCTGCGGCTTCGTGGAGAAGGCCAAGCAGGACTCGATCCAGACGCTGCTGGCCGCCGCGGACACCGGGGCCAAGGTGGTCGCCGCCGGCTGCATGGCCGAGCGGTACGGCCGCGAGCTGGCCGACAGCCTCCCCGAGGCGCAGGCGGTGCTGAGCTTCGACGACTACCCGGACATCTCCGCCCGGCTCGACGCGGTGGTCGCCGGCCAGGCGCTCGACGCGCACACCCCGCGCGACCGCCGGGAGCTGCTGCCGCTCACCCCGGTCAAGCGGCGCGCGGCGGCGGTGTCGCTGCCCGGCCACGGCACCCCGACCCGGGTGCCCACCGAGGCCGACGCGCACACCCCGGCCCACCTGCGGCAGGTGCTGCGGCACCGGCTCGACACCGGGCCGGTCGCCTCGCTCAAACTGGCCAGCGGCTGCGACCGGCGCTGCGCGTTCTGCGCCATCCCGGCGTTCCGCGGGGCGTTCGTCTCGCGTACCCCGGACGAGCTGCTGGCCGAGGCGGAGTGGCTGGCCAAGACCGGCGTCCGCGAGCTGGTGCTGGTCAGCGAGAACTCGACGTCGTACGGCAAGGACCTGGGTGACCCCCGGGCGCTGGAGAAGCTGCTGCCGCAGCTCGCCGCGATCGACGGGATCGTCCGGGTCCGGGCCAGCTACCTCCAGCCCGCCGAGACCCGGCCCGGCCTGGTCGAGGTGATCGCCACCACGCCGGGGGTGGCGGCCTACTTCGACCTGTCCTTCCAGCACTCCAGCGAGCCGGTGCTGCGCAGGATGCGCCGGTTCGGGTCCACCGAGCGCTTCCTGGAGCTGCTCGCCTCGGCCCGCGCCCTGGCCCCGGAGGCGGGCGCCCGCAGCAACTTCATCGTCGGCTTCCCCGGGGAGACCCGACAGGACGTCAACGAGCTGGTCCGGTTCCTGACCGAGGCGCGGCTGGACGCGATCGGCGTGTTCGACTACAGCGACGAGGACGGCACCGAGGCCGCCGGCCTGCCCGGCAAGGTCAGCGCCGCCACCGTCAAGCGGCGGTACGACAAGCTCGCCGCGCTCGCCGACGAGCTCTGCTCGCAGCGGGCCGAGGAGCGACTGGGCTCGGCGGTCGAGGTGCTGGTCGACTCGGTCGCCGACGGCGTGGTGGAGGGCCGGGCGGCCCACCAGGCGCCGGAGGTCGACGGCTCGACCACCCTGGTCGCCCCGGCGGAGGGCGGGGTCGACCTGGCCGCGCTGCGCCCCGGCGACCTGGTCCGGGCCACGGTCACCGCGACCGAGGGCGTCGACCTGATCGCGGTGCCGGATGAGATGATCTCGGCGGCGCCCGGCGCGGCACGGTGACGACGGGCCCGGACGGAGCGGGGGAGCCACGTGGGGCGGTGCCAGGTATGACCGGGGCGGAGTCGGTGGCTGCCCGCGTGCCCCTGCTCAACGCGGCGAACGTGCTGACCGCGGTGCGGCTGGTGCTGGTGCCGGTGTTCGCGGTCACGGTGGTCGCCTCGGGGATGACGCACTCCGGCTGGCGGATGGCGGCCTGCCTGATCTTCGTGATCGCCTCCGCGACCGACCTGGTGGACGGCTGGATCGCCCGCCGGTTCGGGCTGGTCACCTCGCTGGGCAAGGTCGCCGATCCGATCGCCGACAAGGCGCTCACCGGCGCCGCGCTGGTGCTGCTCTCCGCCCACGACCGGCTGCCCTGGTGGGTGACCGTGGTGATCCTCGCCCGCGAGCTGGGCATCACGGCACTGCGGTTCTGGGTCATCCGGCACGGGGTCATCGCGGCCAGCCGGGGCGGCAAGATCAAGACGGCCCTGCAGATCCTCGCCATCACCTGGTACCTGTGGCCGATGCCCGCCGCGCTGGCCGCCGTCGGCCCGTGGATCATGGGCGCGGCGGTGGTGGTGACCGTGGTCACCGGGTTCGACTACATCGCCCAGGCCTTCCGGTTGCGCCGCCGCACGCGCTGACGTCCCGCCGCAGGGTGGACCCGGCAGGGAGGATGAGTAGGCCGCGGCGGTCAGGGAAGAGGTGTGGACCATGGGAACGGACGCGACGCACGAGCGGGTCGACGCGAGTCGGGCCGCGTTCGTGGTGCACAGCCTGCACGAACGGCACGAGACCCTGGCGACCGTCGAGTCGCTGACCGGCGGGGCGCTGGCCAACGCGATCGTGGAGATCGCCGGCGTGAGCGGCATCTACCGGGGCGGCCTGGTGGTCTACGCCACCGAGCTGAAGTCCGAGCTGGCCGGCGTACCCGGGGAGCTGCTCGCGGAGCGCGGACCGGTCGATCCGGACGTGGCCGCCGCGCTCGCCGAGGGTGGCCGCCTCCGCTGCGGCGCCGACTGGGGAGTGGCCACCACCGGCGTGGCCGGGCCGGAGCCGCAGGACGGCAAGCCGGTCGGCCTGGTCTACGTGGCCGCCGCCGGCCCCGGCGGCACCGCCGTCCGCCGGCTCGATCTGGACGGCAACCGGGAGCAGATCCGCAGCGGCGCGGTGATCGAGGCGCTGCGGTTGCTCGCCGAGGGGATCGAGGCCGCCTCCGACGAGCCCGCGGCGGCGGACCCGAGCCGCACCGGGCCGCG
>NZ_JBSGJR010000737.1:0-2885 GCF_053605645.1 Micromonospora sp. NPDC003776 | reverse complement strand
GGCCCGACGGGGTGCCTCACACCAGGGGTGAGGTGCTGCCACTGTGACACTCACCGGCCCTTTCCGTGAAGGTGCAGCCTTGCCGACCTGGGTTGCGGGCTCGGCGCCGACGCGCTCGCCGCCGCCCGCGCCGGCATCCGGGTGCACGGGGTGGAGGCCGACCCGGTGACCGCCGCGATGGCCGCCGCGAACGCGGAGGCGGCGGGGCTGGCCGAGTGGTTCACCGTCGAGTGCGGGGACGCGACGTCGTTCGACGTGACCCGGATCGGGGCGGTCTTCTGCGACCCGGCCCGGCGGAAGGCCGGCACCGGGCGGCGGATCTTCGACCCGAACGCCTACTCACCGCCCTGGGACTTCGTCACCGGGCTGGCCGAGCGGGTGCCGCGCACCGTGGTGAAGGTGGCCCCGGGGCTGGACCACGCGCTGATCCCGGCCGGGGCCGAGGCGGAGTGGGTCAGTGTGGACGGCGACCTGGTCGAGGCGGCCCTCTGGTGCGGCGCGCTGGCCGCGGTCCCCCGCCGCGCCACCCTGCTCCGCGCCGACGCCGTGCACCTGCTCACCGGGGCGGGCGACGCCGAAGCCGCGGCCGGGCCCGTCCGCCGCTTCCTCTACGACCCGGACCCGGCGGTGGTCCGTGCGCACCTGGTCGCCGAACTGGCCGGCGAACTCGACGCCACCCTCGCCGATCCGACGATCGCCTACCTGTACGCCGACGCCGCCCGACCCACCCCGTTCGCCCGGTGCCTGGAGATCACCGACGTGCTGCCGTTCTCGCTGAAGCGACTGCGCGCGCTGCTGCGGGAGCGCCGGGTCGGCCGCGTGGAGATCCTCAAGCGCGGGTCGGCGCTGGAGCCGGAGAAGCTGCGCCGGGACCTGAAGCTGGCCGGCGACGGCGCGGCCAGCCTGGTGCTGACCCGGGTGGCGGGCACCCCCACCGTCCTGCTCTGCCGGCCGGTGCCGGCCGAGGCCGCCGGGGCGGCCCCGCCCACCTGACGGTTTCGACTCGCCCCGGAGCGGCGACCGGGTTAGCTTGTCGGTCATGGCGGGACAGGGCACTCCGGCGACGGCACTGCTGATCCGGCGCAAGATCGCCCACAGCACCCACCCGTACGACGTCTCCCCGGACGCGCCGAACTACGGCGCCCTGGTCGCGGCGGCCCTCGGCGTGCCCCCGGAGCGGGTCTTCAAGTCGCTGGTCACCGAGGTGGACGACGGCCTCACCGTGGCGGTCGTCCCGGTCACCGGGGAGCTGGACCTGAAGGCCCTCGCGGCCGCCGTGGGCGGCAAGCGGGCGGCCATGGCGGACCGGACGGTCGCCGAGCGGACCACCGGGTACGTCCGGGGCGGGATCAGCCCGCTCGGCCAGCGCAAGCGCCTGCCCACGGTGGTCGACGTGTCCGCGCTGACCCAGCCGACCGTCTACGTCTCGGCCGGTCGGCGGGGCCTGCAACTGCAACTCGCGCCGGCCGATCTGGTCGCGCTGACCGACGCCGTCACGGCGCCGATCGCCACCGCCTGAACCGGCCCGGCGGGGCGGTTTGGGAGCGTTTCCGGACGTCAGGCGGGGAGCGCTCTCAGCGGGGTGACAGCCGGGTGACAGTCGCGTTGCTGAATTGTTACCGCCGCCAACAAAACTCTGACCTCGCCAGTCTTGCGCCTCCCCGCCGGCGAGGAATACGTTGCCGGACACAACAAAACACCGACTACTCCCCCACCCTCCGAAAGGACCCGTGCACATGCGCAAGGGCTTCCTCACCTTCGCGGCCGTCGGTCTCCTCGCGACCGGCAGCATGGCCGCCTGTGGTGACAACGGCGGTAACTCCGACCAGGCCGGCGGTTCGAACGACAAGAAGCCGAAGATCGGCGTGATCCTCCCGGACAGCAAGTCCTCCGCCCGCTGGGAGGGCGCGGACCGCAAGTTCCTGGAGGACGCGTTCAAGGCCGCGAACGTCGACTACGACATCCAGAACGCCCAGGGCGACAAGACCCAGTTCCAGACCATCGCCGACCAGATGATCACCAGCGGGGTCACCGCCCTGATGATCGTCAACCTGGACTCCGGCACCGGCAAGGCCGTGCTCGACAAGGCCAAGTCGCAGGGTGTGGCCACCATCGACTACGACCGGCTGACCCTGGGCGGCTCCGCCCAGTACTACGTCAGCTTCGACAACGAGGCGGTCGGCAAGCTCCAGGGCGAGGGCCTGAGCAAGTGCCTGACCGACAAGGGCGCCAAGAACCCGGCGATCGCCTACCTGAACGGCTCGCCGACCGACAACAACGCGACCCTGTTCAAGAACGGGTACGACTCGGTCCTCAAGCCGAAGTTCGACTCGAAGGAGTACACCAAGGTCGCCGACGACTCCGTGCCGGACTGGGACAACGCCCAGGCCGCCACGATCTTCGAGCAGCAGCTGACCAAGGCCGGCGGCAAGATCGACGGTGTGCTGGCCGCCAACGACGGTCTCGGCAACGCGGCCATCTCGGTGCTGAAGAAGAACAAGCTCAACGGCAAGGTCCCGGTGACCGGCCAGGACGCCACCGTCCAGGGCCTGCAGAACATCCTCGCCGGCGACCAGTGCATGACCGTCTACAAGGCGATCAAGGAGGAGGCGAAGGCGGCCTCCGACCTGGCCATCGCCGTCGCCAAGGGTGAGAAGAAGGACACCGGCCAGACGGTCAAGGACCCGGAGGGTGGCCGTGACGTCCCCGCCGTCCTGCTGACCCCGAAGGCCATCTACAAGGACAACGTCAAGGACGTCGTCGCCGACGGCTTCGTCACCAAGGACGAGCTCTGCACCGGCAACTACGCCAAGCTCTGCGCCGACGCCGGCATCAGCTGACCTGTCCCACCCGCCTCAGGCGGCGCCGCCCGGCACGGGTTCTCC
>NZ_JBSGJR010000736.1:0-2886 GCF_053605645.1 Micromonospora sp. NPDC003776 | reverse complement strand
GCGGCGGTCGCCGCCGAGCTGCGCGCCGCCGGGGCGGCCCACCTGCGGCTGCGTACCGACCGAGACTGGCTGCTGGACATGGTGCGATTCGTGGCCGCGCAGCGGCACGCCCGTACCCGAGGGACGACACGATGATCCGTTTTCTGCAACCGTGGTGGCTGCTGGCCGCGCTGCCGGTGCTCGCCCTGGCCGCCGCGTACGTCTGGCGGCAGCTGCACCGCCGCGCCTACGCGATGCGGTTCACCAACGTGGACCTGCTGCGGACCCTCGCCCCGAAGGGACTGGGCTGGCGGCGGCACGTCGCGGCCAGCGCGTTCCTGCTCTGCCTGCTGGTGCTGGCCACCGCGCTGGCCCGGCCGGCGGTGGACACCAAGGAGCCGCTGGAGCGGGCCACGGTGATGCTGGCCATCGACGTGTCGCTCTCCATGCAGGCCGACGACGTGGCGCCGAACCGGCTCGAGGCCGCCCAGGAGGCGGCCAAGCAGTTCGTCGGGGAGCTGCCGGAGAGCTACAACCTCGGGTTGGTCTCGTTCGCGAAGTCGGCCAACGTGCTGGTGCCGCCGACCAAGGACCGGGGCGCGGTGACCACCGCCATCGACGGCCTGGTACTGGCCGAGGCGACGGCCACCGGAGAGGCGGTCTTCACCTGCCTGGAGGCGATCCGTTCGGTGCCCGCCGACGGTGCGGCCGGGATCCCGCCGGCCCGGATCGTGCTGCTGTCCGACGGTTACCGGACCGCGGGGCGGTCGGTGGAGGAGGCCGCCGCGGCGGCGCAGGCGGCGAACGTGCCGGTCTCCACCATCGCGTTCGGCACCGACTCGGGTCAGGTCGACATCGGCGGCCAGCTCCAGCGGGTGCCGGTGGACCGGATGGCGCTGTCGCAGCTCGCGGAGACCACCCAGGGCTACTTTTACGAGGCGGCCTCGGTGAGTGAGCTGAAGCGGGTCTACCAGGACATGGGCAGCTCGATCGGGTTCCGGACCGAGCCGCGGGAGATTACCCAGTGGTACGCGGGGATCGCGCTGCTGTTCGCCCTCTGCGCGGGTGCGCTGAGCCTGGTCTGGTCGTCCCGCCTGATCTGAGGCGGGGCCGGGGTCCGGCGGTGGCCGGGCCCCGGCCGGCGCGGTCAGTGACCGCCGCCGGCCAGGACGAAGAGGACGGCCACCCAGACGGCGGCGAGGGTGAAGCCCAGCGGGGCGACGTAACGGCTCATGGGACTGCTCCGTGGCGACGGCGGTCCGGGCGGCGCGGGGCCGGACCGCGGGGGGTGGATCAGGACGTGCGCACACGAAGTCGTGACCGGGTGCTCCGCCGCGGGCGGCCCGATCGGGCCGCGCAGCACGTCGCCCCGGCCGGTGGCCGAGGAGACGGGCGGTGCGGGGGCGGGAAGCGGGTCAGCGCTGCCGACTGAGTCGTGGCTCAGCGGGGCTGACGGTCGGCCCGGCCACGACTGGGAGGATCGCTATCTCGCACAGCGATCACCTCCTGCGGTCGGCGGGGCCCGAACGGCGGGCGATCTGCGGCCCGCAAACGGGATCATCGTACACCCGGGTAGCGCCGGGCACGCACTCGGCCGACCGGCTCACCCGGGTCGTCCGGTCGACCGCTCCGGCGACGGTTTCGGACCCTGCCCCGGCGCGGGAACCGCCCGGCTGGAAGCCGGACAGCGGCCCGGCGCCGGACCCGCCGAGCCCCGGCCGTCGCTCCGGCGAGCCGCCCCGACGCGCCTCGGTGGATCCGTGGCCGGAGCGCACCAGCACCACCAGAACCAGGGCGAGGACCGGCAGCCAGCAGAGCCGGGCGGCCACCCAGCCGGGGCCGTCGGGCGGGGTGTGCAGCCCGGGCAGCGGACCGGCGAACCGGGCGGCGAGCGCGCTGACGCCGACGAGGACCGGCTGGTGGCAGAGGTAGATGCGCATCGCGTGCCGGTTCACCCGGCGCACCAGCCCGGCCGCGCCCGGGCGGTCCAGCAGTCGGAGGAGTAGCGGCCGGGCCGACAACCCGACCCCGATCTGGAGCGCGGCCAGGGCGATGGCGAACAGCGAGGGCGGGCTCAGGTTGGACCGGCCGGCGCCGGGCACCCCGACGGCGCTGACCGGGTAGCCGAGGGCGATCAGCGCGGCCAGCGCGACGGCCCCGACGACGGCCAACGTCAGGGCCGGGCGACGCCCGGCGAGCCGGCCCTCGGCGTGCGCCAGCCCGATCAGGTAGGGCACCGACCAGGCGGCGGTGACGGCGACCGGCAGCAGCCAGGGGGACACCGCCGGCAGGCGTACGGCGAGATCGGTCCCCGCGACCACCGCGATCGCGGGCGCCACGCAGCGCGCCGGTCCCCAGCGCCGTAGGGCGGCCAGCAGCGGCGCGGTCAGCGCGGAGAGAGCGACCAGGGGGAGCAGGAACCAGATCGGACTGATCGTCAGCGTGACCGCGACCTCGAGGGTGTCGTCCGGCACGCCCAGCACGATGGCGACCAACAGGACGGCGGCGCCCACGCCGAGCAGCGCCACGGCGGGCGGGACCAGGCGTCCCAGCCGTCGTAGCAGCCAGCGCGGGGGACTGCCGGGAAAGCGGGCCAGCGCTCGGGCGGCGGCGTGACCGGCGGCGAAGAAAAACAGGCCCAGGGTCTGGAACAGCCAACTGGCCGGGGCCAGCGCCGGCATGGCGGCCAGCGGGCCGGCCTGGTGCAGCGTCCCGTCGGGTGCCAGCACCAGCGCGGTGACCAGCCAGTGCCCCAGCACCACGCCCGCGATGGCGTACGCGCGCAGGCCGTCCACCGTGCGATCCCTCATCGCGCGACCCCCGCCCGGACGGCGTCCCCGAGCACCACGGCGGCGACCGCCGGCAGGGTCGCCGTGCCGGGCGCCAGGTAGCCGTCGTGCCCGGTGA
>NZ_JBSGJR010000735.1:0-2886 GCF_053605645.1 Micromonospora sp. NPDC003776 | reverse complement strand
CGGTGGGGTGGCGGTGAGTCCGCCGACCAGGGGTTTGACCAGGGCCTGCTCCTGGCTGGTGCCGGCCTGGCCCATCGCGCCCGCGGGCACCGCGGGGCCGGCGGGCAGGCCGACCGGCAGCGGCGGGCGGGTGCGGGTGCCGCCGTAGTCGTAGCCGTCGGCGACGGGCACCTCCGGGGCGGGCACCGGCGGGTTCGGCAGGTGCCGGCAGTTCGGGCCGTCGTCGGCGGCGTAGACCGGCTCGTCGCGGCCCTTCTCGTAGGGGCCGCCGTCCTTGGTGACCTCGAGGGTGATGTGCATGCGGCCGCCGGCGAAGACCTCCTCGACCCGGGGTTGCAGGGTGACCAGGCCGTGGACCAGGCACGGGTACTCGGGGGCGTAGGTGGCGAGCAGCTCCAGCACCGGGCGGCTGACCTGGCCGAGGTGGATGAGCTGGTCGCCGTGCCGGTCGAGGAAGCCGCGGGTGGTGTCGGCGGTGTCGGTGGTGTCGGCGAGCAGCGCGGCGAGCTGGGCGCGCTGGTCGGTGACCGTGTCGGCGGTGACGGTGACGTCGCGCAGCAGGGCGAGCAGGTCGGGCAGCGCGGCGTCGTAGCTGTCCAGCACGGTGGCGAGCTGGCGGACGTCCTCGGCGATGGTGGGCAGCTGCGGGTTGAGCTGCCGCAGGTACGCGTCGAGGCGGGTGAGGTTGGCGCCGAGCTGCTCGCCGCGGCCGTCCAGGGCGGTGGCGATCGCGCCGAGCGTGGCGGCGAGCTGGTCGGGGTGGAGGGCCTGCAGCAGCGGCATCGCCTGGTCGAGCACCCGTTCGAGTTCCACCGCGGTACGGCTGCGGTCCTGGCTGATGACCGCGCCGTCGTGCAGCGGCCCGGCGGTGCTGGTCGGGGGCGGGACGAGTTCTACGTACCGCTCGCCGAAGAGGGTCTTGGGCAGCAGCCGGGCGGTCACGTCGGCGGGGATCCGGTCGGTGCTGGCGGGGTCGAGGGCCAGCGCGATGACCGCGCCGTCGCCGTCGCTGCGGACCGAGCGGACGTCGCCGACCACGACGCCGCGGACCTTGACGTCGGCGCCGTCGAGCAGTTGCAGGCCGGCGCGGTCGGCGTGCAGGGTGACCCGGTCGACCGGGGTGAACGCGCGGCGGTACTGCAGCACCGAGGCGGTCAGCGCCGCGGTGAGCAGGGCGATGAAGACGATGCCGAGGACACGGTGTCGCATGGTCACCCCGCGATCCGGACGGTGGTGGTGGCGCCCCAGATGGCCAGGGACAGGAAGAAGTCGACGACGTTCACCGCGACGATGGCGGTCCGGACGGCCCGGCCGACGGCGATGCCGACACCGGCGGGTCCGCCGTTGGCGTTGTAGCCGTACCAGCAGTGGACCAGCACGACGATGACGCTGAACACCAGCACCTTGCCGAACGACCAGAGCACGTCCTCGGGCGGCAGGAAGAGGTGGAAGTAGTAGTCGTAGGTGCCGGCGGACTGGCCGAACCAGACCACCGCGATGGTGCGGGTGGCCAGGTAGCTGGCGAGCAGGCCGATGACGTACAGCGGGATGACGGCGATGAAGCCGGCGATCATCCGGGTGGTGACCAGGAATGGCAGCGAGGGCACGCCCATCACCTCCAGGGCGTCCACCTCCTCGGAGATCCGCATGGCGCCGAGCTGGGCGGTGAAGCCGCAGCCGACGGTGGCGGACAGGGCCAGCGCGGCGACCAGCGGGGAGATCTCCCGGGTGTTGAAGTACGCCGAGACGAAGCCGGTGAAGGCGCTGCTGCCGATCTGGTCGAGCGCCTGGTAGCCCTGGAGGCCGACCTCGGTGCCGGTGAAGAAGGTGAGGAAGCAGATGACGCCGACGGTGCCGCCGAGCACGGCGAGGGCGCCGGTGCCGAAGGTGACCTCGGCCAGCAGTCGGACCACCTCGCGCTTGTAGCGGCGCACGGTCCGTGGCGCCCAGGCCAGGGCGCGCAGGTGGAAGGCGAGCTGGCCGCCGAGGTCGTCGAGGTACCGCAGGACGGCCATGTCAGCTTCCCTTCTGCGGGACGACCTGGAAGTACACGGCCGTGACGATGAAGTTCAGCGCGAACAGCAGCATGAACGTGATGACGACGCTCTGGTTGACCGCGTCGCCGACGCCCTTCGGTCCGCCCTTGGCGGTCATTCCCTTGTAGCTGGCGACCAGTGCGGCGGCGGCCCCGAACAGCAGGGCCTTCACCTCCCCGACGAGCAGGTCGGGCAGTTGTCCGAGGGCCTGGAAGCTGGCCACGTACGCCCCGGGGGTGCCGCCCTGCAGGACGACGTTGAAGGCGTAGCCGCCGGTCACGCCGACGACGCTGACCAGGCCGTTGAGCAGGACGGCGACGAGCATCGCGGCGAGCACCCGGGGCACCACGAGCCGGTGGATGGGGTCGATGCCGAGCACCTGCATGGCGTCCAGCTCCTCGCGGATCTTGCGGGAGCCCAGGTCGGCGCAGATCGCGGAGCCGCCGGCACCGGCGATGATCAGGGCGGTGACGATCGGTCCGGCTTCGCGGACCACGGCGAGCACCGAGGCGGCGCCGGTGAACGACTGCGCGCCGAGCTGCCGGACCAGTGAGCCGAGCTGCAGGGCGATGACCGCGCCGAACGGGATGGACACCAGGGCGGCGGGCAGGATCGACACCGAGCTGATGAACCAGGCCTGCTGGACGAACTCGCGGACCTGCACCGGCCGCCGGCCCAGCCCGCGCAGGGTGTCCAGACAGAACGCGAAGAACTCGCCGCTGCCGCGTAACGCCGAGACGGGAGCGCTCATCCGGTCACCTCCCGGTGTCGGCCGTCGGCGGCGAGGTGCGGACCCAGGTCGATGGTGGGGCGCTCGACGTCCCCGAGGCCGTCGAAGGATCCAGGCGGC
>NZ_JBSGJR010000734.1:0-2888 GCF_053605645.1 Micromonospora sp. NPDC003776 | reverse complement strand
CGCTTGACCAGTTCGGCCTGCCCCTCGTCGAGGGTCCGGTCCCGGCGCTCGATCAACCCGTCGGTGTGCAGCAGCAGGGTGTCCCCGGGGGCGAGAACCAGCTCGCGGCTGGTCCGGCGGGGCGGTCGGCTCAGGCCGAGCAGGGGTTCCCGCGACCGGTCGAGCACCGTCACCCGGTCGTCGGCGTGGACCAGCAGCGGCGCCGGGTGTCCCGCGCTGCACCAGGAGACCTGGAGCCGGCCGTCCCCGGTCCGGCGGACCCGGGCCAGCACGGCGGTGGCCACGGTGGGGATGGCCAGCCCGTGGATCGCCCGGTCCAGGCGGGTCATCAGCTCCTCGACCGGGTCGTTCCGGCCGTACGCGTCGCCCCGTACCAGATTGCGCAGCTGGCCCATGGTCGCGGCCGCCTCGATATCGTGCCCGGCCACGTCGCCGATCGCGGCGACCAGCTCCCCGTCCGGCTGGACGAAGGCGTCGTACCAGTCACCGCCCACCTCCACCCGGTCGGCGACCGGCAGGTAACGGGCGGCCAGCTCCATGCCGGGCACCGCCGGCAGGGTGGGCAGCATGCTGTGCTGGAGCACCTCGGCGACGCGCCGCTGCTCGCCGTACATCCGGCTGTTGCCGACGGCCTGGCCGGCCCGGCGCCCGATGTCCAGCGCGGTGTACAGGTCGCCCTCGTCGAAGGGCCGGCGGTCGGGGGCGTTGACCAGGGTCACACAGCCGATGGCCCGCCCGCCGGCGCCGGCGATCGGGACGCTCAGGTGGGAGCCGAGACCGAGCCGGGCGGCCAGCGGCACGAGCTCCGGCTCGGTGGTGCCGCGTTCGACGTCGGCGAGGGCGGCCGCGCGGTGCAGCACCGGCCGGCCGGTCCGCAGCACGGACCGGATGATCGATCCGGGCCCGAGCCCCGTGGCGAGCAGCTCGGCGAAGCGGGCCACGTCCGCGGCGTGCCCGGGGTCGCGGTGCCGCGCCCACACCGTCCGGGGCCGGCGGGCCGGGTCGACCAGGGTGACCAGGCACCAGTCGGCCAGCAGCGGCACCATGGCCCGGCCGAGCCGCTCCACCGCGGTGCCGACGTCCAGCGTGCCGCCGAGCATCTCGCTCATGCCGGCCAGCATGGCCAGCCGGTCGTGCGCCTCCTCGGCCCGGCGGCGGGCCTGGTCGGCGCTGTCGACGGCGATCCGTAGCCGCAGCTCGGAGGAGCAGGCGGCGGCCAGGTCGGCCAGCGTGCGCAACTGCTCGGCCGTCCAGGCGCGCGGCTGGCTGTCGATCGCGCAGAGCGAACCGAGGACCCGTCCCTCCAGGTCGGTCAGCGGCATCCCGGCGTACGCGATCACACCCAGCTCCTCGATCGCCCGGTTGTGCCGCACCCGGGCGTCGAGCCGGGCGTCGGGCAGCACCATCGGTGCCTCGAGGTCGACCACCTGCTGGCAGAAGGAGTGACTGAGCGGCGTCGCCCGCCGGGCCGACCACGGGTCGGGCAGCCCCACCGCGCCGGGGAAGAACTGCCGGTCCCCGGAGACCAGCGAGACCAGCGCGACCGGCACCTCGAGCAGGGTGCTGACCAGCCGCGCGAACCGGTCGAAGGCCTCGTCGGGCACCGCGTCGAGGCGGGTCTCCGCGAGCGCCCGGAGCCGTTCGGGATCGGCCAGCGACGGTGGCGGACCGGCCGTCCGGTCGGGCGGGTGCTCGGTCATCGCCACCTGTCTTGGGAGGACGGGCCGCCGACCGGCGGCCCGTCCTCGGTTATACCCGGTGCGTCCACCGACCTGAGCGGCCCTGGGGCCACGGTCACGGTCCCGGTTACCCCGTCCCGGGTCGGCCGGAACGGGGGGCGGCTATCGTCGGCGGTCGTGAAGGTATGGATTCCGCACCCCGCCGGCCAGGACCTCCTCGGCGACCTGCCGCCGAAGGTGACCGTGGAGCTGTTGGAGGATCCCGCCCGGCTCCCGTCGTCCCCGGCCGGCGTGCGGTTCTGGGTGCCGCCCTTCCTCTCCGGCGCGGACGCCGGGGCGCTGCTGGCCGAGCTGCCCGACCTGGCGGTGGTGCAGCTCCTCTCCGCCGGGGCGGACGCCTGGGTGGGGCGCGTCCCCGCCGGGGTGACGCTCTGCGACGCGCGGGGCGTGCACGACTCCGCCACCGCCGAGTGGGTCGTCGCCGCGATCCTGTCCGCGCTGCGGGGCTTCGTCCCGCTCGCCCAGGCGCAGGCCCGGCGCGAGTGGGCGTACGGCGAGGTGGCCCCGACCGACGAGCTGGCCGGCAAGCGGGTGCTGATCGTGGGCGCCGGCTCCATCGGGGCGGCGGTCCGCGCCCGGCTGGCCCCGTTCGAGGTGGCCTTCACCCTGGTCGCCCGTACGGCCCGCCCGGCCGAGGGCGTGTACGGGGTGGACGAGCTGCCCGCGCTGCTGCCCGAGGCGGACGTGGTGGTGCTGCTGGTGCCGCTCACCGAGCAGACCCGTGGCCTGGTCGACGAGAAGTTCCTCGCCGCGATGCCGGACGGCGCGCTGCTGGTGAACGCGGCGCGCGGCCCGGTGGCCCGGACCTCGGCACTGGTCGCCGAGCTGGCCTCCGGCCGGCTGCGGGCCGCGCTGGACGTGACCGATCCCGAGCCGCTGCCCGCCGACCATCCCCTGTGGGAGCTGCCGAACGTGCTGCTCACCCCGCACGTGGCCGGCTCGGTCCGGGGCCTGCTGCCGCGGGCCTACCGGCTGGTCGGGGAGCAGCTGCGCCGGTTCGTCGCCGGGGAGCCGCTGGTGAACCGGGTGGTCGACGGCTACTGACCGGCCCGGGGAGAGCCGCGGCGGGCTCAGCCGGCGGTGTCGCTCAACGGCCGGCCGGTGGCCGCGACCAGCTGGGGCAGGTCGGCGGCGCGTACCGCGGGGAGC
>NZ_JBSGJR010000733.1:0-2889 GCF_053605645.1 Micromonospora sp. NPDC003776 | reverse complement strand
GCCGACCTGGACGTCGCCGCCGGCCGGCTGGTCGACGCCATCCCCCGCCGCCGCACCGACCGGCGCGCGTACGGCGACCGGCCGGTACCGGCACTGCTGCTGGGCCGGCTGCGCGCCGCGGTCGAGGCCGAGGACGCGTACCTGCACGTGGTCCGGCTCGACCAGATGCCGATGCTGGCCGTCTCCACCGCCCGCGCCGCCGACGCCGAGCTGGCCGACCCGGCGTACCGGGAGGAGCTGCGCCGGTGGACCAACCGGCCGGCGGAGAGCGGCGACGGCGTGCCCACCGCCACCGCGGTGCGGCCCGCACCCCGCCGGGTGCCGCTGCGCGACTACGCGCCGGGCGGCGCGGCCGGACTGAGCGCCGGCACCGACTTCGACCGGGGCGCCGCGTACGTGATCCTCTTCGGCGACCGGGACGACCCGGCGGCCTGGCTGCGCGGCGGCGAGGCGCTGTCGGCGCTGCTGCTCACCGCGACGGCCGAGGGGCTGGCCACCGCGCCGATCAGCGACACCATCGAGCTGGCCTGGCCGCGCCGGATGATGCGCGAGCTGCTCGCCGGGGTGGGCGAGCCCTACCTGGTGGTCCTGGTCGGCTGGGGGCCGGGCGACGAGCTGCCGCCCGCGCCGCGCCGGGCGCCGGCCGACATCATCGAGGTCGACGCCGGACCGCTCGGCGGGGCGTGACCGGGTACCGGACGCCACCCGGCCGGGTGATCGTCGCCCGGTGACCGCCGCGCGGGCGCCCCGCCCGTCTACCGTCCGATCCAGGGCAGGTGACGTGGGGGAGGCTGGCGTGGAGAAGTACCCCGCCATCGAGGACCACGGACTCATCGGCGATCTTCAAACTGCCGCCCTGGTTACCTGCGACGGCTCGATCGACTGGTTCTGCGCCCCGCGCTTCGACTCGCCCAGCGTCTTCGCCGCCCTGCTGGACGAGGCGAAGGGCGGCTACTTCCGGATCGCCCCGGACGACGTCAAGTACGTGACCAAGCAGCTCTACCAGCCCGACACGCCGATCCTGATCACCCGCTTCATCAGCGCCGACGGCGTCGCGGAGATCATCGACTACATGCCGGTCGCCGGTGAGCGGCCCACCGAGCAGCACCGCCTGGTGCGGATGGTCCGCATGATCCGCGGCAGCATGCGCTTCAAGCTGGAGTGCCGGCCCCGGTTCAACTACGGCCGGGACGGCCACGACCTGGAGGTGCACCCGGAGGGCTACGTCTTCCGCAGCCCGACGCTGAGCCTGACGCTCAACCCGGTCCGCCCGGTCCCGAAGCTGGTCCGCGAGCGGGACGTCGACAACGACGGCCACGACCTGGTCGGCCGGGTCACGCTGCAGGAGGGTGAGACCGGCGGCGTCATCCTGGAGACCGCGTCCGTCCGGCCGCCGCGGATCGTGCCGGCGGAGGAGGTGGCGGCGATGTTCGAGCGGAACATCGAGTTCTGGCGCCGCTGGCTCGAGCGCTCCACGTACGGCGGGCGCTGGCGCGAGATGGTGGAGCGCTCCGCGATCACCCTGAAGCTGATGACGTACGCCCCGACCGGCGCGATGATCGCCGCGCCGACCGCCGCGCTGCCCGAGCAGATCGGCGGCACCCGCAACTGGGACTACCGCTACACCTGGATCCGGGACACCTCCTTCTCGGTGCACGCCCTGCTGGGGCTCGGCTTCACCGACGAGGCCAGCCGGTACGTGAACTGGCTCGACGAGCGGGTCCGCGAGGCCGGCGACAACGCCGCCCCCCTGAAGATCATGTATCGGGTGGACGGCTCGTCCGACCTGCACGAGGAGGTCCTCGACCACTTCGAGGGCTACCGCGGCTCGGGGCCGGTACGGATCGGCAACGGCGCGGCCGACCAGTTGCAACTCGACATCCACGGTGAGGCCCTGTACGCCATGCACGTCGCCGACGAGCAGGGCATCCGCCCCTCGCACCAGGTGTGGCGCAGCACCGTACGGCTCGTCGACTGGCTCTGCCACAACTGGGACCAGCCCGACGCGGGCATCTGGGAGAGCCGCCACCACCCCCGCAACTACACCTACGGCCGGCTGATGTCCTGGGTCGCCTTCGACCGGGCGATCCGGCTGGCCAACCGGCACGGCCGACCGGGGGACGTCAACCGCTGGGTCCAGCAGCGCGACACCATCTACAACCAGATCATGGAGCGCGGCTACCACCTGGGCCGCCGCTCCTTCGTACAGAGCTTCGGCGAACCGGTTCTCGACGCCTCGCTGCTCATCATGCCGGCGGTCGGCTTCGTCACCCCCACCGACCCGCTGTGGCTCTCCACCCTGGAGGCCATCGAGGGGGACCTGGTCTCCGACAGCCTCGTCCACCGCTACGACCCGGCCGCCGCGCCGGACGGCCTGCCCGGCGACGAGGGCACCTTCAACATGTGCACCTTCTGGTACGTGGCCGCGCTGGCCGGCGCCGGCCGGCTCGAGGACGCCCGCCTCACCTTCGAGAAGATGTTCACCTTCAGCAGCAACCTGCGCCTCTACGCCGAGGAGATCGCCCTCACCGGCGAGCAGATCGGCAACTTCCCCCAGGCGTTCAGCCACCTGGCCCTGATCACCACGGCGCTGCACCTCAACGAACTCCTCGACGCCCGCAAGCGGTGACGTCCCGCCGCCCGCCCGCCGGGTGCAGACGACAGGCCCGCCGGTCACATACCGTGTGCCGGTGACCAGCATCCGGCGGTGGACGGTGGACGCCGCCGTCGTGCTCGCCGCGCTGGCCGTCAGCGAACTCGCGATCGTCACCGGCCGGGAGGCCGGCGCGACGCCGCGCGACTGGTTCGCGTACCTGCTCGCGGTGGGCATGGCGGCGCCGCTGCTGCTGCGCCGCCGGCACCCCACCGTGGCGCTCTACCTGGTCTCGG
>NZ_JBSGJR010000732.1:0-2907 GCF_053605645.1 Micromonospora sp. NPDC003776 | reverse complement strand
AGCTGCTGGACCGGCGCGGCGCCACCCGCCGGCTCCCGGACGACGCCCGCGAGGTGGTGGCCCCGCCCGGCTGAGGCGAACCGGCGTCGGCGGTCGCGCCAAGTCACCTACGGTGACGCCATGGACCCTTCCGCGGTCTGGCGGGACAAGAACCACCGATGGCGGATCGAGGCGTACCGGGCACCGGACCTGCGGTTCGCCATCTTCGCCACGAACGGGACCACCGAGTCGGCGCCGCTGTGGCTGTTCGGCATGGCGGCGCTGGCCCGGTGGCTGATGACCCACGCGATCTCGCTGGACGACCTGGAGAACGACTGATGGCCGGCCAGCTGGTCCTGGTCCTGGTCCTGGTGCTGGTCAACGCGGCCCTGTCCGGCAGCGAGATGGCGCTGGTGACGCTGCGCGAGGGGCAGCTGCGGCGGATGGCCCGGGCCGGGCGGTCGGGCGCGCGGCTGGTCCGGCTGGCCCGCGAGCCGAACCGGTTCCTGGCCACCATCCAGCTCGGCATCACGCTGGCCGGCTTCCTCGCCTCCGCCGCCGCGGCGGTGTCCCTGGCCCAGCCCCTGGCCGACCTGCTCGGTTTCCTCGGCCGGGCCGCCCATCCGGTCGCCGTGCTGCTGGTGACCATCGTGCTGACCTTCGTCACGCTGGTCGTCGGGGAACTGGCCCCCAAGCGCCTCGCCATGCAGTCGGCGGAACGCTGGTCGCTGCTCGCCGCCCGACCGCTAGACGTGCTGGCCCGGGTGTCCCGACCGGCGGTGTGGCTGCTGAGCCGGGCCACCGACGTGCTGGTCCGGCTGGCCGGCGGGGATCCCCGGGCCAGCCGGCAGGAGATGACCGAGGAGGAGCTGCGCGAGCTGCTGGTCAGCCAGCGGGGGTTGTCGGCGCAGCAGCGGGAGATCCTCGCCGGGGCGTTCGACATCGCCGGCCGTACCCTGCGGGAGATCCTCGTGACCCGCCGCGACGTGACCGTCCTGCCGGCGTCGCTGCCGGCGGCCGACGCGATCCGCCGGCTGGTCGCCGCCGGTCGGTCCCGGGCGCCGGTGGTCGGCCCGGGCGGGCTGGACGACGTCCGGGGGGTGGTGCACATCCGCGACCTGGTCGAGGCCGACGGTGCGAGCACGGGGCAGCGGTCCCGCCCGCCGCTGCTGCTGCCGGCCACCCTGCCGGTCGCCGACGCCATGCGGCAGCTGCGCCAGCGGCACGAGCAGCTCGCCCTGATGGTCAACGAGTACGGCGGCATCGACGGCCTGATCACCATGGAGGACCTGCTCGAGGAGGTCGTCGGCGAGCTGTACGACGAGAGCGACCCGGAGGTGCGCCGGGCGGTCCGGGAGCCGGACGGGGCGCTGCTGCTGCCGGGGGACTTCCCGCTGTACGACCTGCCCGACGCCGGGGTCCGGGTCACCTTCCCGCTGTCCCGGGACTACACCACCGTGGCCGGGCTGGTCCTGGCGGGTCTCGGCCGGGTGCCGACCGGCCCGGGGGAGCAGGTGCACCTGCCCGGGCTGACCGTGGAGGTGGTCGAGGTGGCGGACCGGGCGATCCGCCGGGTGCGGCTGCGTGGCCCGGCGGCGGGCTGCCCCGAGGAGTGACGCCCGTCCCGGACGGGGGAAGATGCCGCGAAACGCCGCGAACCGGTGCTGACCGGTCGTACCGTGCGGAGCGTGAAGGACCGAGGATTCCGTACGTTCATCACGGTGCTCGCCGGGCTCGCCGTCATCTACTTCGGGGTGACCGGAAACCGGCACAACGGCGGGGAGGGCGGCATCTCCGGCGGGGTCGTGCTGCTCGCCCTGCTCGCCGCCGCGCTGGCCTGGAACCTGACCAAGCCGGCCGCCCCCAAGTGACGCCGCGACGCCGGCTCAGCGGGCGGCGGCCGTCCGGCTGACCTCGCCCGCCGACTCCTTGTCGAGCGCGACCCGGACCAGCGCCGACGCGAATCGCCCGAACTCGCCCTCGCCGACCAGCCCGGCCAGCCCGCTCGGGTTCGCCGGCAGGCCCAGCCGCCGCGCCCCGGCCAGGGCCCGCCGGTCGGCGTACGGGCGCACGTCCGGCCACACGGTCTGCGCCTCCCGCAGGAAGATGTCCGCCCCGGTCGGGCCGATGCCCGGGAACTCGGTGAGCAGCCGACGCAGCACGCTCCGGTCCCCGTCGGCCTCCTTGTGCATCCGACGCAGGTCCCCGTGCCACCGGTCCAGGCAGAGCCGGGCACCGGTGCCGAGCATGGTGGCGGTCCGCTCGTCGTAGCGCCGGTAGTGGCCCCGGCCCAGGGCATCGACCCGGTCCTGCCAGCTCGCCGCCTCCATCGCCTGCGGGGTGCGGTAGCCGGCCGCGAACAGCTCCCGGGCCGCCGCCAGCGCCACCGACGCCCGGATCCGGGTGCTCAGCAGCGTGGTGAGCACCAGCAGCTGGTAGAGCGGTCCCGGCCGGTCGGCGAGCGCGATCCCGGCCTCCTCGGCGTACGTGCGGCCCTGCCGGTCCAGCAGCACCCGGGCCACGTTCCGATCGTCTGGCATCCCGTCGGGGTACCCGCCGCGCCCGGGGTCCAGACGCCGGGCCGGGTGCCGGAATGCGGCCCGCGGCGGCGGGTACCCCGATGAGGTGCGCGGCCCACGTCGCGTGCTCCACGCGGAGGGAGAGACCTGTGGTCAAGCCGCAGCAGGAGGAACTGCGCCGCAACGACAAGGGAGCCACCAGCCAGGACAGCCGGGAAGGCATTCCCCAGGCCGGGAGCAGGGGGCCCCACGGCAAGGGCGGCAGCTCGAATGCCGACGTCGGGCGGCCGGTCCCCAAGGGCCAGGTGTCGCCGTACGGCCCGGCCGGCCAGCCGGTGTCCGACGACGAGAGCGGGCGACGGGGCTAACGGCCCCGCCGCGACGGTGGCCGCAGCCACCTGGTGGAGGC
>NZ_JBSGJR010000731.1:0-2923 GCF_053605645.1 Micromonospora sp. NPDC003776 | reverse complement strand
TCGATCATCATGGCGCCGAAGGCCGGTCGGGCCGCCTCGGCGAAGGTGCCCAGCATCCCCGCACCCGGCTCTACACCCAGTACCCGGGCTGGGCCGACACCCGGTGGCGGTACGGGGGCACCGTCTTCGACGGCTACCAGGCGGTCCGGCGGGCCCGCCCGCGACCGGTGTCCCGGGTCGTCGTCGCCCTCGGCACCCACGGGCGGTTCGGCTTTCCCCGGCTGCTGGCCCGACTGGTCGAGGTGCTACCGCCCGAGGCGGAAGTGCTCTGGCAGGTCGGGTCGACCCGGATCCCCCGGATGCCGGCCGGCGCCCGCGCGCAGGTCCCGTACGCGGAGATGCAGCAGGCGATGCGGGAGGCGGACGTGGTGGTGACCCACGCCGGGGTGGGTTCGGCGCTGGCCGCCCTGCGGGCCGGCCACCGGGCGGTGTACGTGCCGCGCCGCCGCCGGTACGCCGAGCACGTCGACGACCACCAGGTCGAACTGGCCCGGCAGTTGGACCGGCGGAGGCTGGTCCTGGCCCGGGAGGCGGACGCGGTGACCGCCGAGGACCTGGCGGAGGCGGCGGCCTGGACGGTCGGCGCGACCGGATCGGTGGCGCCGTTCCAGTGGGCGGCGGCCGCGTGAGGACCGACCGGAACGGACGGTCCGGCAACCCGTTCCGCCGGTCGACACCGGGGGCCCGTCCGCACCGGGACCGCCCGGCGCGACCCGGACGACCCGACCGGACCGGTCGGTTGATGGTGCCGAATGTCCGTTCCGAGCAAGCTACCCGTGATCTCATCATCTCTTTGGGGGCGCCAGTGCTTCACAGAACGTCTCGACCGGGGTGGCGGCGGTGGTGCGCCGCACTCGCCGCGCCGGTGCTCACCGTCGGGCTGCTCGCCGCGCCGGCCCGCGCGGCCGACCTCACGCCGGTGACCAGCACGCTCACCTCGGCGAACCCGGCGGACAACATCCCGCACGCGCAGAACGGCGACACCAAGGCGTTCGCCGAGATCGGTGGCACCGTCTACGTCGGCGGGTCGTTCACCTCGGTGAAGGCGGCGGCGGACGCGAGCTGGACCACCCGCAACTACCTGTTCGCGTACGACCGGTCGACCGGGGCGCTGAAGGCGGACTTCACCCCGGCGCTGGACGGCGCGGTGCACGCCCTCGCGGTCAGCCCCGACGGCAAGCTCATCGTCGGCGGCGCCTTCGTGACCGTGAACGGGGTCAGCCGCAAGAACCTGGTCGAGCTGGACCCGACCACCGGCGCCACCGTGACCGGTTGGGCCGGGCGCAGCGACGGCGGCCTGGTGCGCCGCACCGTCGTGGTCGGCAACCAGCTCTACATCGCCGGGGCGTTCCACTGGGTCAACGGCACCCAGCACTCCCTGCTCGCCCGGCTGGACGCCAACACCGGCGCGATCGACCCGAGCTTCCAGATCGACGCCAGCGTGCCGCGCGCCAGCAGTGAGCTGGTCTGGGGCCTGGCGGTCTCGCCCGACAACAAGACCCTGGTGGCGGTGGGCAACTTCACCCAGGTCAACGGCCAGGCTCGCAACCAGGTCGTGGTGGTCGACCTGGCCGGCACCCCGGCGGTGGCGAACTGGAGCACCCAGCGCTACGTGGCGCCCTGCTACAACTGGTCGTTCCCGTTCTACGCCCGGGACGTCGACTTCTCCGACGACGGCAAGTACTTCGTGATCATCGCCGACGGCGGCCGCGGCGACGGGGCGTACTGCGACGCGATCGCCCGGTTCGAGACCGCTGACCGGGGCGCCGGCATCGACGCCACCTGGGTCAACTACACCGGCACCGACTCGGTGACCTCGGTCGAGGTCGCCGACAACGTAGTCTACGTCGGCGGGCACTTCCGCTGGCTCAACAACGCCAACGGCAACGACTCGGCCGGCGCGGGCGCGATCAACCGGTTCGGCCTCGGCGCCCTCGACCCGATCAACGGCATGCCGCTGGTCTGGAACCCGGGTCGCTCGGGCGCGCCGTCGGGCACCACCACCTGGGGCCCGATCATGTGGGAGCTGTGGCGCGGCAGCACCGGCCTGTACGCCGGCTTCGACTCGGACGGCCTCGGCAACGAGTACCACGGCCGGATGGGTCTCTTCCCGCTCTCCGGCGGCCGTACGGTCGCGGCGACCAACGCGCCCTCGGCCGCCTCCGGCTACCTCTACGTCTCCTCGGCGGACGGGCAGGCGACCAAGGTGTCGTTCAACGGCACCACCCTCGGCACCCCGGTCGGCACCAGCCAGCCGAACCTCACCGCCGCCGGGGCGTCGTTCTCGATCGGCAACAAGCTCTACTGGTCGAAGACCGACGCGAGCGCGCCGAACGGCAGCTACCTCGACGTGTCCATCTTCTCCGGCGGCTCGGTGGGCGCGCCGTGGATCAGCAGCGGCTACAACGACTGGTTCAAGCCGGCCACGATGACCGGCGCCTTCTACCTCGACGGCCGGATGTACTACACCAAGTCGGGGACGAACAGCCTGTTCTACCGCTACCTGGAGCCGGACGGCTACATCGTCGGGTGCACCGAGTTCACCCTGCCCAGCACCGGCCTGGCCTGGGGCAGCGTGCGGGGTCTGGCGTGGGTCAACGGCAAGATCGTGTACGGCTGGACGGACGGCTCGCTGCGGAGCGTGCCGTTCGACGGGGCGGCCGTGGACGGGGCCGCCGCGGTCCAGCTCGCGCCCGCCGGCGGCGCGGTGAACTGGTCGAGCCGCACGCTCTTCTTCGCCACCTCCTGACGGTCCATCCCACCGACGGGGGGGCCGGGGGCGCCCCGCCCCCCCGCGGCCCGGCCGGGGACCCCCCCCCCGCGGGGGGCCCCCCCCCACCACCCCCACCTTGGCCCCCGCCCCCGCCCCCGGGATCCCGGAAGACCTTGACGTCCTTGAGGCCGGGCAGCGCCGCAACACGGG
>NZ_JBSGJR010000730.1:0-2925 GCF_053605645.1 Micromonospora sp. NPDC003776 | reverse complement strand
ACCACGTCGGCGGCCATGGTGCGCTTCGCGTACGTGCTGCCGTCGGTGTCGGCGGGCTTGTCGCTGGAGCGGCACGTGGTCCAGGACCCGACCAAGGGCGACCAGGTGCCGCTGACGGTCGGGCCCGGGGACTCCGGGCCGCCCCGGGTCGGCGTCGGGGTCACCGGCACCTGGTCGCCCTTGGTCGGGTCCTGGACCACGTGCCGCTCCAGGTTGACCTGCGACTGCCCGGTGCCGCCCACGGTGATGTCGTCGTACGCCTGGAGCAGCTTCTGCTGGTCGAAGTAGAGCACCGTCATGGTCAGCGGGGTGGGCTTCTCGCCCTCCAGGCCGCGCAGCCCCGCGCCGCCGGTGGAGCCCTCCACCATCAGCTGGGTCGGCTGCTTGTCCGGCACCTGCGGCAGCTTCGAGACCTGGCGGGCGTGGGTGTGCCCGGCCAGCACCAGCGGGCAGGTGCCGGAGAGCGGCCCGGACGAGGCCGGGTCGTGCACCAGGGCGATGTTCACCTTCGTCGGGGAGTTCTCCACCGTGGTGGCGAGCTGCTCACCCGCCCCGATCACCTGCTCGGCGACCTGCTTGGTCAGCCCGCTGCCCGCCGGGGAGGTCTCCTTGTCCGGGGTGAACCGGGGGTCGCCGATGCCGGCGATGGTCAGCCCGGAGACGGTGACCGTGGAGTTGTCCAGCACGATCGCGTTCGGCTGCTGGGCCACCGCCGCGGCGGTCCGCGCCGAGTCGTGGTTGCCGCGGATGTAGACGTACGGCTTCTTCAGCAGGCCGATCGAGCCGACGAAGGACGCCTCGGGCTCGCTGCCCCAGTCGGTGATGTCCCCGGTGTCGATCACCACGTCGATGCCGAACTGCTCGACGACCGTCCGGATGAGCTGCCACCCGGTCGGGTTGAGGTGCATGTCGGAGACGTGCAGCACCCGGGTGGTGCCGGGCGCCGGCTGGTAGACCGGCAGCGAGGAGACCGTGGTGTAGAGCTTGCTCACGTTGCCGACGAGCCGCTGGAGCTGCTCGGCGTACTTGGTGTAGTCGTTCGCGATCCGCCGCGCGTCACCGACGATCGCCGGCGCGTTGACCAGCAGTCCCTCGTACCGGGGTTCCTCGATCGCCTGGGGGCGGATGGTGGCCGCGGCCAGCCCGAGGCTGCCGGCGGTGATCACCAGCGCCAGCCCGCCGGCCCAGGCCATCCGGCGTACGTCCCGGAAGGCCAGCCCGGCCAGGAGCAGGGTGGCCAGCACCGCCGAGGCGAGCGTCTTCAGCCCGAGCCGCATCACCCCGGCGCGGACGTCCTCGACCGCCGACTGGCTGGCCCGGCTGATGCTCGCCGGGTCGTCGATCAGCGCCTCGGTGCGCCGCTGGTCCAGGGCGCCCAACTGCACCGTCAGGTACGCCGGGCCGTTGTGACTGTCCAGCTTCAGCGCGCCCAGCGGTGGGATGTCGACCGTGGTGCCGCCGCTCAACGACGGGCTCAGGCTCAGCTCCGCGCGGAACGGCCCGATGTCCGTCCCCACGTGCCCACCGGCGTACGTGCCGGCCACGATGCCGGTCAGCGTGACCACCAGCAGGGCCAGCACCGCGCCGAACCGGCGCAGCCCGCTCCGGGTGCGTTGGCTCCGCCACGGTCGGAACGCCCAGCGGCGGGCGCGCCCGGTCTCCGGGGCCGCCTCCGCCCCGGTGTCGCGCTGCTCGTTGTCCTGGCCGTCCATGCTGAGATTCTGTCCTGCCCGATGAGGGATCTTGGTAAACCCGGGGGAACCGCTGGCCCGTCCCGCCGGTCTGGTACGTGCCGGCCGACAACTCCGGCTCGGCGCGTCTGGCGCCGCCCGACGACCTGGAGCCGCCGCCGGTCAGCTGCGCCCGGCCCCGCCGTCGGCGAAGACCAGCCGCAGTATCCGGTCGTCCTCGGCGGCCGGCTTGCCCCGGCCGTCCCGGTTGGAGGTGCTCACCCAGACCGAGCCGTCGGGAGCGACCGCGGCCGCCCGCAGTCGACCGTACTTGCCGGTGAGCAGCTCGCGCGGCTGACCGAACACGCCGCCGTTCGCGGTCAGCTCGACCAGCCAGAGCCGCTGCCCCCGCAGGCAGGCGGTGACCAGCAGTCGCTCCACCGCCGCCAGCCCGGAGCAGGAGGCGTCGGAGGTGCGCCACTGCACGATCGGGTTGACGTACCGCTTGTCGTCGGCACGCCCCTCGACCTGGGGCCAACCGTAGTTGCCCCCCTTGTCGATCTGGTTGATCTCGTCCCACGTGTTCTGGCCGAACTCCACCGCGTACATCCGGCGGTTCGGCGTCCAGGTGAAGCCCTGGACGTTGCGGTGCCCCCAGGACCAGACCGGGGAGCCCGGCGTGGGGTTGCCGGGGGCCGGCCTGCCGTCCCGGGTGAGGCGGAGGATCTTGCCGTTGAGGCTCTTCGGGTCCTGCGCGGCGGCCTGCTGCCCGGCGTCCCCGGTGCTGGCGTAGAGGTAACCGTCCGGGCCGAAGCCCAGGCCACCGCCGTCGTGGGTCGGGGCCTTCGGGATGCCGGTGAGGATGGGGGTGGGCGCCCTGCCCAGCTCCAGCCGGGCGATCCGGTTGTCCTGGGCGGTGGTGTAGTAGATGAAGACCGTGCGGTCCTTCGCGTAGGCGGGGGAGACCGCGATGCCGAGCAGCCCGGCCTCGCCACCGGCCGCCACGTCGGCGACGGTCTGCACCACGGCGACCTTCATCCCCTCCGGCCCGGACTCCGGGCCGACCTGGAGGATCCGGCCGCTGTCCCGCTCGGTCACCAGCGCGCCGCCGTCGGGGAGGAAGGCGATGCCCCACGGCACCGCCAGCCCCTTGGCCAGCACCGTCGCGACCACCTGCTGGCCGGCGCCGCCCGGGCTCGCCGACGCCGACGGGGTGGGCAGGTTCGGCGGCTCACCGGCCGGGTCCGGGTCGGGC
>NZ_JBSGJR010000729.1:0-2929 GCF_053605645.1 Micromonospora sp. NPDC003776 | reverse complement strand
CCCGCCGGGAGCGGTGCAACGCTCCCGGCAGCCAGTGGTCGAGCTGGCGGACGAGCAGCTCGCGCAGGACGGCGTCGGTCGACATGGTGCCGTTCTACCGCACCGACCCGGCGGCCGGTGCGGCGGTGCGTCAGGCGGGGACGGAGATGCCCACGCCACCGCGGGTCTGGCCGCCGTAGCGCCGCCGCTCCCGGTCGAGGTCGAGCCGGCCGATCCGCTTGCGGGCCGCCAGGGCGTCGTCGTCGAGCAGGTCGGCCGGGACGATCCAGACGATCTCGAACTCCAGGCCGTCCGGGTCCTGGCCGTAGAGGCTCTTGGTGGTGCCGTGGTCGGAGGCGCCGACCAGGGCCCCGGCGGCGGAGAGCCGCTCGGCGGTGGCGGCCAGCTCGTCCAGGGTGTCGAGCTCCCAGGCCAGGTGGTAGAGGCCGACGGTGGCCCGGCCGGCCGGGGACGGCCCGGCGGCGGCGCCGATCTCGAAGAGGCCGAGGTCGTGGTCGTTGGTGGAGTCGGGCGCCTGCAGGAAGGCGGCGCCCCGGAACCCGTCCGGCGTCATCGGCACCGGACGGAAGCCCAGCACGTCGCGGTAGAAGGCGACGCTGCGCTCGAGGTTGCGGACGTAGAGCACGGCGTGGTTGAGCCGGTGGATTCCCATGCCGTCGACGGTACCCCGATTTAATTGAGCGTTCAATAACCTCGACTATGATGGTCGCCATGACCCGGTGGCTGGACCCAGACGAACAGCGGACCTGGCGCGCCTTCCTCGCCGCCAGCCGGGCGTTGATGGACACCCTCGACCGCGAGCTGCAACGTGACGCGGGGATGCCGCACGCCTACTACGAGATCCTGGTCCGGCTCTCCGAGGCCGCCGAGCGCCGGCTGCGGATGAGCGAACTCGCCGAGGCCACCGGCTCCTCGCGCAGCCGGCTCTCGCACGCCGTCGCCCGGCTCGAAGCGGCCGGCTGGGTCCGTCGCGAGGAGTGCCCCACCGACCGGCGCGGCCAGATCGCGGTGCTCACCGACGCCGGCTTCGCCACCCTCGCCGCCGCCGCGCCCGGCCACGTCGAAGGGGTACGCCGGCACCTCTTCGACGCGCTGAGCCCGGCCCAGGTGGACCAGCTCCGGCGGATCAGCGAGACCCTCGCCGACCACCTGACCGGATCCTGACCAAACTGATCCACTCCGGGGCTTGTACTTACCGTCGTCGGATGAGCACGATGGGGCGTGTCCTCCGGCTTCGGTGAACTGACTGTCCAGGCGCACCACCTGGTGTCCGAAGGCGACCTCGCCGGTGCCCAGCGACTGCTCGCCGACGCGCTGACCGACGCCGATCCGCGTCCCGCCAACGCCTCCCCCGAGCTGGCCGACGCCGCCGGCCTGCAGGCCCGGGTGCTGGTCGCCCTCGGCGAGCCGCACTCCGCGCGCGGCTGGGCCGCCTTCGCGTACGCGGCGGCCACCCGGCTGTACGGCCGGTCGGACGAGCGCACCGTCACCGCCGCGGCCACCCTGGCCGCCGTGCTGCACCGGGTGGGCAGCGACGCCCGGGCCGCCCGGCTCTATTCCGACGTCATCATCGAGCTGACCGCCCGCGACGGCCCGGAGTCGCAGCGGGTGCTGGCCGCCCACGCCGACCTGGCCACCGTGGAGTACGCGCGGGGCGAGTGCGAGGTCGCCCGGGACCGCCTCCAGGACGCCTGGGAACTGCACCGGGAGGTGTACGGCGACGGCCATCCCAGCGGGATCAAGATGCTGGCCAAGCTCGGCGCGATGGAACGCGACTGCGGCCGGTACGCCGAGTCCGACGAGCACCTGACCCTCGCCGAGGAGTTGTGCGCGGCCCATCTGGCCCCGGACGACGCGCTCGCCGCGCAGGTCGCCACGCTGGCCCGGGCCGCCGCCGACCCGGACCACGTCTGCGCCGCGCCGGCGCCGCCGGCCCGCGAGACGCCCGTGGTGCCCGGCGCCCGGGTCCCCCCGGCCGCCGAGGGGCCGCCGGAGCCGCTGCTCCCCGACCCGCCCGAGCACACCACCGAGCCGCCGCCGGAGCAGCTTCTCTACTACCCGCCGGACCGCTCCGCGGAGGCGGCCGAGACGGCCTACCCGAGCGTGCCCACCCCGCGTACCCCACCGGACGCGGACGACGACCTCGCCGGGCCGCCGGACGACTGGTGGCCGCCGGAGGAGCCGCTGCTCGACGATCCGGCCGCCGGGGAGAGCGCGCTGCCGCCGACCGTGGTCGGACTGACCGAGGAGGAGCCCGCCGGAGTGCGCCGGGTGCCCGGCGCCACCGAGCCCGACCCGCCGTCGCCGTACCTGCCGGTGCACGTGCCCCGCCCGCCCGCGCCCGAGCGCCGGGCCACGCCCTGGCTGCCGCTGGTGGTGGCCGGGGTCATCGTGGCCCTGCTGCTCGGCACGATCGCGGTGGTGGCGGGGGTGTCCCGGGTGGACCGGTCGCGCGGCACCCCGCCGCCGGCCCGCACCACCGCCGGCGTTTCGCCGGGTGGCACGTCCGCCGCACCCACCGGCACGCCGGCGGCCGCCCCCGCCTCCCCGGGCACCCCGCCCGGCCGGGTCCGGCTCACCGACCGGCGGGACAGCATCGTGCTGAGCTGGACGTACCCGGCCGGTGCGGAGGGGCCGGTGGTGATCGCCGGGGGCCGCTCGCGGGACAGCCAGCACACCTTCGAGGAGCTCCCGGCCGGCACCGACAGTTACACCGCGTACGGGCTGAGCCGCAGCCAGGACTACTGCTTCACCGTCGCGGTGGTCTGGTCCACCGACACGGTCGCCCGGGCCGCCCCGGTCTGCACCCGCCGCGGCTGACCCCCTCAGCAGTGCGGCGTCGGCCCGGGCCGGCGTGGCCGGGTGACGTCGGCGGCCTCCGCGCTAGTCCGCGTCGGGCTCGGCCAGCGCCGGCAGTCGTACGCTCACC
>NZ_JBSGJR010000728.1:0-2941 GCF_053605645.1 Micromonospora sp. NPDC003776 | reverse complement strand
CTGGGCGAGGCGGTCCGCGGGGCGCTGCGCGTGTTCGGGTTGGACCTGGCCGCGTTCGTCGGCGGGTTGGAGGTGTGGTTCGGCCCGGACGCGCTGCGCGAAGCCCCGCCCGCCCCGCGTCGCTGGTGGGGCGGCCGCCGCCGGCACGACGACGGCCGGTTCTCACCCCGGGCCAAGAAGGTGCTGGAGCTGTCGCTGCGCGAGGCACTCCGGCTGCGGCACCACTACATCGGCACCGAGCACATCCTGCTCGGCCTGCTCCGGGAGGGGAACGGCCTGGCCGCGCTGGTGCTCACCGAGGCCGGCGCCGACCTCGACGACCTGCGCCGCCGGGTGGAGGCCGCGCTGCGCACGGCGGCCTGACGGCACTCCCCCGTCGCCGCCGCGGTCAAACCTGATTGCGGTCCTTGCAACGTCGGTCCGCGTCGGCTCGCTGACCGGCCGGATCTGCTGCACACTGACGCCGTGGACGGTGCAGAGGACAAGCGCCCGGTGACCGCGGACAACCCCGCGCCGCGCTGCGCGGTGGTGGTCAACCCCGCCAAGGTGACCGATCTCGACGATTTCCGCCAGACCGTGAACGGCGCCCTCGACGCCGCCGGCTGGCCCGCGCCGACCTGGTACGAGACCACGGTCGAGGACCCGGGCCGCGGGCAGGCGGAGGCCGCCGTCAAGGCGGGCAGCCCGATGGCCACGTTGTTGGTGCCGTCGAGCGGGTCGACCAGCCACGCCCAGGACTGGTCCGGGGCGTACTCGCCGCCCTCTTCGGCGATCACCCCGTGCTCGGGCCAGCGGGCCCGGATCCGGTCGACGATCAGCCGTTCGGCGGCCAGATCCAGGTCGGTGACCAGGTCGCCGGTGGCGTTCTTGGCCCGGGCGTGCAAGTGGCCCCGGGCGCCGCGGCGCAGCAGCCGCCCGGCGTCGCGGGCCGCCTCCACCGCGAACCGGTGCGCGTCGCGCAGGTCAGGTCCGGCGCATCTGCTCGGCTCCACGTCCATGGTTCCTCCCGCCATTCAGCCCCGTGCCACCAGGTGGGCGATCTCGCGCGCCAGCCGCGCGGTCTCCGCCGTGTCGCACCGGTCCCGGCGGATCCGGTGACTGCGCCCCTCCACCGCGCCGAGGCTCAGGTCGGCCACGCCGGGCGTGGTCCGGCCGAGCGCCACGGTCACCGCCGGCCGCCCGGGGTCCACCTCGGAGGTGTGGAAGCCGCCGGCGCGCAGCGCGTACGAGTCACCGGCGGCGTGCGTCTCCACGGTGGCGGTGACCGCGGTGACCAGCCGGTCGGTGGCGGCCATCTCGTCGACGTCGCCGCGGCTGTGCACCTCGTACACCCGGAAGGCGGGGTGGGCGGGCGCGTCGGAGACGTCGATCAGCTCGTTGCGGACCCGCCCGTGCAGCACGTGGCTGAGCAGGTCCCAGCTGTGCGAGTGCATGGTCGAGGTGGTCGGCCGCACCGGCGGCGGGGCGGCCGGCCAGGCGTGCACGCAGATGCCGTCCGGCCCGTCGCGCTCCACCGGCAGGCAGGTGAAGCCGAGCGGGTGACGGACGGCCCGCAGCGACCGGCGTCCGTCGGCGACGTCCCCGAGGACCGCCAGCACCCAGTCGCGCAGCAGCTCCGGCCGGGTGCCCCGGTCGATCTCCCGTTCGAGGTCGGCGTAGCTCATCATGCGTACGGGTTCCTCGCCTGGACGGCCCGGCCGACGATGTCGGCGACCTCGCGGTCGCCGAAGGACCGGGGCAGCGGCAGCCCGAGCGCGGTGAAGAGCCGACGGACCTGCTCCACGGAGGGCTCGTCGTCGAGCTTGACCTGCGCGGCGGCCTCGATCGGCACCCGCCGGCTCTGCTCCCGGCTGTACTGCAGCTCGATGTTGTAGCGGTTGTAGTAGAGCTCCTTGCGGTCGATCCGCAGCGCCGGGGTCTGCGGATTCTCCTGGGTGATGATGACGCAGCTCGACGAGAGGTCGTACCGGAAGGTGGTCATCTGGGCGGAGAGCCGCACGTCGATGGTGAGCAGGCCGGAGCGTTGCAGGTGCCAGCAGGCGGCCAGCACGGTCGCGTACGACTCCTTGCGGGTCCGGTCGACCGTCCACCGCTCCCCCGGCGCGTCCGGGGCGAGGCTGCGCCGGAACCGCGCGTACCGCTCGCAGACCGCCTCGTCCGTGGGGTCGATGATCTCGATGGCGACGTGCAGGGTGGCGTTGCGGGCGCGGGCGTGCTCCAGGCACTCGGGGAGGGTGACCGCCCGGGTGTAGGTGCCGGTGCCGCCCTTGAAGTTCCACCGGTCGGTGTGCCGGCGGGCCTCGGCCAGGGCCTGTCCCACCTCGCTGCCGTGCAGCACGCGGACCATCGAGACGCTGTCGATCGCCTCGCGGGCCCGGTTGAGCGCCCCTTCCGGGCCGGTGATCTCGCGCATCTGCGGCACCAGTTCGGTGAGCCGGTCGCGGGTGTCCCGCACGACCTGCCGCACCTGCTGCTCCCGGGTCTCGCGGCGCAGCCGGTCCCGCAGCACCGCTTGGGCGAGCAGCCCGAGGACCAGCAGGATCGCGCTGTTGACCACGTCCTGGCTCACCGCGTTGGTCAGCCCGAGGACCGCCACGGTCACGGCCAGGATCAGCCCGATGAACGCGTCGAGATTGTTGACGACCCAGTTGAACAGGCGCGCCATGAGGTCCCCCGGTCGACGACGGAACCTCCATGATAGCCCTTTGTCAATATCACGATCACGCGCTGTTCCGTGGCGGTGGCGGGGCGCCCAGCCGCCGCGCCGCGCAGATCAGCGACCCGCCCAGGCCGGGAGCGAGCCGGGCCAGCAGCCGGGAGGTCATCCACCGTCCACTGCGGAGCCGCCACCCGGGTGACCATGACGTTCTCCGACTACGGCCAGCAGGTGCGGGTGGAACGGCCGGCCCACGCCGAGGCCGTCAGGTAGGCCGCTCGTACG
>NZ_JBSGJR010000727.1:0-2946 GCF_053605645.1 Micromonospora sp. NPDC003776 | reverse complement strand
ACTCGCCGACCGTGCCGCTGCACACCCTCGCCGCACCGGCCGGCACGCCACAGCCGGCCGGCGGCCTGCCCCGACGCGTACCGGAAAGCGTCCGCGACCAGACTCCACCACCCCGCCCACCCGCGGATCCCGGCGCCGGTTCCCCGCCCGAGGCATGGCCGGACGAGACCGCCGCCTTCGAGGCCGGCGTCGGTGCCGCCCGCACCCCCACCGACCACGAAGGACGGCAGCAATGACCCACGCGTACCCCGGCACGGCGACCAGCGGCTCCGGACTGCCGGACTGCGCCTGGCTGATCCGGCAGTTCGCCGAGGACGTACCCGGGGTCAACCACGCCATGCTCGTCTCCCTGGACGGCCTGCAACTCGCCGCCTCGCACGGGATCGGCCGCGACCTCGGCGACCAACTCGCCGCGCTGACCGCCGGCCTGCTCAGCATGGCCGACCGCAGCGCCGCCCTGCTCGACCTCGGCGCCGCCGAGTACCTGACCGTCCGCCTGCCGCGCGGGCACCTGCTGTTCATGCGCGTCGGCGAGTCCGCCGGCCTGGCCGTGGCCGCCGCCCCCGGCTGCGACCTGCGGGTCGTCTCCTACCGGATGACCCAGTTCGTCAGCGCGGTGTGGCACGCCCTCACCCCGGCCGTCCGACACGAACTGCACCGCGCGACCGCCAGCCAGCCCCGCTGACCCGGCCCAAGGAAGCTGATCATGCCGATGAGGTACTGGAAGGTGCGGCCGTACGTGCTCACCGCCGGCCGCACCCGCACCCGCCAGCCACTACTGGTGCACACCATGGTCTCGGTGCCCTACTACGACGCCGTCTTCGCCTCCGGCCTGCTGCCCGAGGCCCGGTCCCTGTACGAACACGCCCGCCGGGCCGCCCGCTCCGTCGCCGAACTCTCCGCCGTCTGCGGGATGTCCCTCGGTGTGACCCGGGTCGTCGTCGACGACCTGGCCGCCACCGACCGGCTCATGATCCACCACGACCACCACAACGTCGACTTCCGCCTCCTGGAGAGACTCCGCGATGGCCTCCGCAAGCTCGCCTGACAACCCGCTGCTGACCTCGGCGAAGATCGTCATCGCCGGTGGCTTCGGGGTCGGCAAGACCACCTGCGTCCGGTCCATCTCGGAGATCCCACCGATCAACACCGAGGCGTGGATGACCGCGGCCAGCGAGACCGTCGACCGGCTCGACCCCGGCATCGACAAGACCACCACCACCGTGGCCATGGACTTCGGCCGGCTCACCATCGGCCCCGACCTGGTGCTCTACCTCTTCGGGACCCCCGGCCAGCCCCGATTCTGGCCCATGTGGGACGACCTGTGCCGCGGCGCGGTCGGCGCGCTGGTGCTCACCGACACCCGCAACCTGGCCGCCTCCTTCCCCGCGGTCAACTACTTCGAGCAGGACAGCGACGTGCCGTTCGTGGTCTGCGTGAACCTCTTCGACGGGCAGCTGCACCACCCGCTCGAGGACGTCCGCGCCGCACTCGCGCTGCCCGCCCGCGTACCCCTGATCGCCTGCGACGCCCGCGACCCCTCCTCGGTGGCCCGCGCGCTGCTCGCGGTCGTGGAACACACCATGTCCCGCACCGCCCGGCCCACCGCGGGCGCCCTCGCGGCGCGGTAGCTCAACCTGGAGGAACCATGCGCAAGATCCTTGTCGTCGGGGCCGGACAGTCCGGCCTCCAGCTCGCCCTGAGCCTGCTCGCCGAGGGCTACGACGTCACCGTCATGTCCGCCCGCACCCCCGACGAGATCCGCCGCGGCTGGGTGATGAGCACCCAGGCCATGTTCGCCACCGCACTGGCCACCGAACGTCGGTACGGGCTGGACCTGTGGGCGGACAAGGCGCCCCGGATCGAGGGGCTGCACGTGTCGCTCTCCGCGCCGCCCGGCGAGCGGGCGCTGCGCATCGCCGCCCCGCTGGACGAACCGGCGCAGAGCACCGACCAGCGGATCAAGATGGCCGACTGGCTGGAGCTGTTCGAACAGCGCGGTGGCACCGTGCTCTACCAGACCGTCACCACCGCCGACCTGGACGGGCTGACCCGGCTCGGCCGGTACGACCTGACCGTGGTCGCCGCCGGCAAGGGCGACCTGGTGGGCGTCTTCGACCGCGACCCGCAACGCTCGGTGTACGACACGCCGCAACGCGGGCTGGCCGTCGCGTACGTGCACGGCATGACCCCGGACCCGCTGCTGCCGGTGCCGCACGTCAGCTTCAACGCGGTACCCGGCCTCGGCGAACTCTTCGTCATCCCCGCACTGACCCACTCCGGCCCGTGCGAGATCCTGTTCTGGGAAGCGGTGCCCGGCGGGCCGCTGGACCTGTGGACCGAGCGGCGGGACCCCGCCGAGCACCTCAAACTCACCCTGGACCTGACCCGCCGCTACACCCCGTGGATCCACGACCGCTGCACCGACGTCGAGCTGACCGACGGCCGGGCCACCCTCTCCGGCCGCTACACCCCCACCGTGCGCCACCCCGTCGCGGAACTGCCCTCCGGCGGGCTGGTGCTCGGCATGGCCGACGTGGTGGTGGCCAACGACCCGATCACCGGCCAGGGCAGCAACACCGCGGCCAAGTGCGCCTACTCGTACCTCGGGTCGATCGTGGAGCGCGGCGACCGGCCGTTCGACCGGGAATGGATGACCCAGACCTTCGAACGGTTCTGGGCCGGCGTCGGCGAGGCCGTCACCGGCTGGACCAACGCCATGCTGCAGCCGCTGCCGCCGCACGTGCAACAACTCCTCGGCGCGGCCGCCGGCAACGAGACCGTCGCCCGGCGCTTCGCCAACGGGTTCAGCGACCCGAACGACTTCCGCGACTGGTTCATGACGCCGGACGCGGCCGAGCGCTACCTGGCCGCCGTCACCGGCTGACCGGCCCAGCCGGGAACGAGCCGCCCGCCGGAGACCCCCCGCCCGGCGGGCACCCGGCC
>NZ_JBSGJR010000726.1:0-2961 GCF_053605645.1 Micromonospora sp. NPDC003776 | reverse complement strand
CGGGCTGCTCCGGCCGCCCAACCGCGGCCCGGCGGCCGGGCTGTGGCTGGTCGGCGGCTCCACCCACCCCGGCGGCGGCCTCCCCATGGTCACCCTGTCGGCGCAGATCGTCGCCGACGAGATCGGCCCGGCCTGGTGATCAGCCGGCGTCGATCAGGGCGCGGCGGACGGCGGTGAGGAGCTGCCCGAGGCCGAACCCGGCCAGCAGCACCCACACGGTGGCCGCCATGGTGATGGTCCCGGCGATCAGGTCGGCGTCGATCAGCCCGGTGAGCCCGGCGACCAGCAACCCGACCAGGGCCACGCACACCCGGGTCGGCCGCTCCCCCACGGTGACCGCGCCGATCTCGCGCATCCCGGCCGAGACCGCGCGCGCCCGGACGTACTCGTGCAGCCAGGACAGGCCACCGGCCGCGACCACCAGCGCCCCCGGCGCGCCGAGCAGCCAGAACGCGATCAGCCAGGCGGCCTCGCCGAGCCGGTCGGCGACCGAGTCGTAGACGTAGCCGAGCCGGGTGGTGCGGTTGGTGGCCACCGCGACCGCGCCGTCGACGCTGTCCGCCACGGCCGCCAGCAGCACGAACAACGCGCCGAGGAACGGCCCGTCGCCCACCCGTCCGGCCAGCAGCGGTACGCAGAAGCAGAGCAGCACCCCGACCACGGTCACCGGGGTCGGGCCGATCCGGAGGCGGCCCAGGAGGTGGCCCACGTGGTAGGCGAAGCGCAGCCAGGCGCGGACCACCGGGGCGGCCGCCCGCGGGTCGAAGCCGCCGTGCAGCCGCGCCCACGCGGTCGCGTACTGGTCCCAGTTCAGCTGTGTGCCCGCCACGGGATCAACCGTAGAAGGGCGGGACGGGTTCGTGGGCCGGGTGGTCACACCCGGGCGTCGGCCCGCAGGTGCTGCCAGACCTCGCGGGTGGCGGTGGACCGGTTGAGGGTGATGAAGTGGATCCCCGGCACGCCCTCGTCGAGCAGCTTCGCGCACATCTCGCTGGCCTGCTCGATGCCGAGCCGCCGGACCGCCTCCGGGTCGTCGGCCACCCGCTCGAACCGCTCGGCCAGCGCCGGCGGGAACGGCGCGCCGGAGAGCTGGACGGACCGCTCGATGGTGCCGATCTGAGTCACCGGCATCACCCCGGCCAGGATCGGGGTGTCGCAGCCCGCCGCCGCCACCCGGTCCCGCAGCCGCAGGTAGTCGTCGGCGTCGAAGAACATCTGGGTGATCGCGAACTCGGCCCCCGCCCGGCACTTGCGGACGAAGTGCGCCGTGTCGCTGGCCACGTCCGGGGAGCGCGGGTGCTTGTACGGGAAGGCGGCCACCCCGACGCTGAAGTCGCCGGCGTCGCGGATCAGCCGGACCAGCTCCTCGGCGTACCGCACGCCCTCCGGGTGCCGGACCCACTCGCCGCCCGGGTTGCCCGGCGGGTCGCCGCGGACGGCCAGCACGTTGCGGACGCCGACCGAGGCGAGTCGGCCGATGACGTGCCGCAGCTCGGCGACCGAGTGGTTGACGGCGGTCAGGTGCGCCATCGGCAGCAGGGTGGTCTCGGTGGCGATCCGCTCGGTCACCGCGACCGTGGTGTCCCGGGTCGAGCCGCCGGCGCCGTAGGTGATCGAGACGAACGAGGGGCGCAACGACTCCAGCTCCCGGATGGCCTGCCAGAGCAGCCGCTCCCCCTGCGGGGTCTTGGGCGGGAAGAACTCGAAGGAGAAGGTCGGCTGACCGTCGCGGATCAGCTCCCCGATCGCCGGCTGCGGATTGGGGAGGACGGAGGGTAGACCGAGCGCCACGCCCCGACTGTAGTCGCCGCGTCCCGCCGTACCCAGGATCTTCCCAGCCCGCGAGCACGGCGCGCGCGGAGCCGCAGGGGTGTCAACTGCTGCCGAGGGAGTGTTCTTTAGGCGGCAGAGACGCGTTCTGGTGCGGTGTTTGGGCGAGGGGCTGTGGGAGTGTCGTACCCGCCGCCAACACTGACCCCGAAGGGGGTGACTGGGGTGGGTGCGCGCAGTCTGCAGGCGTACCGGTTCGCTCTGGACCTGACGCCGGCTCAGGAGCGGGCGGTGCTGGCGCATGCGGGCGCGGCCAGGGTGGCGTACAACTGGGCTCTGGCCCGGGTGAAGGCGGTCATGGACCAGCGCGCCGCGGAACGCTCCTACGGCACGCCTGAGGAACTGCTGACGCCGGCCCTCGGGTGGAATCTGGCCGCGTTGCGGCGGGCGTGGAACCAGGCGAAGTCGGATGTGGCGCCGTGGTGGCCGGAGTGCTCGAAGGAGGCGTTCAACACCGGCCTGGACAACCTGGCCCGCGGGTTGAAGAACTGGTCGGACTCCCGGGCGGGCAAGCGGGCCGGTCGGCGGGTGGGTTTTCCGCGGTTCAAGTCCCGCCGCCGCAGCACCCCCAGCGTCCGGTTCACCACCGGCGCGATTCGAGTCGAACCCGACCGGAAACATGTCGTGCTGCCCCGGCTGGGCCGGCTCAAGCTGCACGAGTCGACCCGTAAGCTCGCCCGCCGCTTGGAGGCGGGCACGGCCCGGATCCTGTCGGCGACGGTGCGCCGTGACGGCGGGCGGTGGCATGTGGCGTTCTGCGTCGAGGTGGAGCGGGTCGAGCGCATCCCGACGCGCCCGCGCGCGGTGGTTGGTGTCGATGTGGGGATCACCCACCTGGCGGTGCTGTCCACCGGTGAGATGGTGCCCAACCCGCGGCATCTGGACGAGGCGGCGCAGCGGATGCGGCGGCTGTCCCGGCGGATGTCCCGGCGTGTCGGGCCGGACCGGCGTACCGGCCGGCGGCCCTCAAATCGGTGGGAACGCGCCCGCAAGCAGGTCACCCGCGCGCATGCGCGGGTAGCGAACTTGCGCCGTAACGGCCTGCACAAGCTCACCACCGGGCTGGCCCGCGAGTACGGCACGATCGTGGTCGAAGACCTCCACGTGGCCGGCATGCTGGCCAACCGGCGG
>NZ_JBSGJR010000725.1:0-2971 GCF_053605645.1 Micromonospora sp. NPDC003776 | reverse complement strand
GGGTGCCGGCCACGGTGAAGAGTAGGTTGCCCAGCAGCGCCCCGCCCGAGAACACTCCCAGCACCAGGCCGAAGCCGGCCGGGTCGCCGAGCACCGACCTGCCGCATGCCGCCGCCCATCCGCTTGCGGACGAACCGGGCCCGGGCGATCTTCTCCGCGCTGCCCACCACCAGCGAGCCGACCGGCGCGCCGAGGCCCTTGGAGAGGCAGACCGACAGGGTGTCGAAGAGCGCGCCGTACTCGTGCAACGGGACGCCGTCGGCCACGTGCGCGTGCCAGATGCGGGCGCCGTCGCAGTGCAGGGCCAGCTCGTGGTCGTCGGCGATCCGGCGCAGCTCGCGCAGCGTCGGCAGCGGGATCACCCCACCGCCGCCCCGGTTGTGCGTCTGCTCGACGGCGATCGCCCGGGTCGGCACGGCGAAGTAGCCGTCGGGCCGGACCATCCCGGCCACCACGTCGGGGTCGATCTCCGCGCCGACCGCCGGCCAGGTCCGCGAGGAGATCCCGCCGTACGCGGCCGCCGCGCCGATCTCGTACGTGACGACGTGCGCGTCGGCGTCGCAGAGCAGCTCGTCCCCGGGCGGCACCAGCAGCTGGAGGGCGATCTGGTTGGCCATCGAGCCGGTCGGGGCGAAGAGCGCGGCCTCGTGCCCGAAGAGCCCGGCGACCTCGGCCTCCAGCGCCGCGACGGTGGGGTCCTCGCCGTACACGTCGTCGCCGACCTCGGCGGCGGCCATCGCCTCCCGCATCCCGGCGGTGGGCCGGGTCACGGTGTCGGAACGAAGATCGATCAGGTCAGCCACGCAACATCTCCGCAACCAGGAAGGCCAGCTCCAGCGACTGCTGGGTGTTCAGTCGCGGGTCGCAGGCGGTCTCGTACCGATCGGGCAGGTCGAGGTCCTCGATGCCCTGGGCGCCGCCGAGGCACTCGGTGACGTCCTCGCCGGTCAGTTCGACGTGCAGCCCGCCCGGGTGGGTCTCCAGGCCGCGGTGCACCTCGAAGTAGCCGAGCACCTCGTCGACGATCCGGTCGAAGTGCCGGGTCTTGTAGCCGTTCGAGGACTCGTGGGTGTTGCCGTGCATCGGGTCGCACTGCCAGACCACCTTGGCGCCGGCTGCGGTGACCTTGGCGACGATCGGCGGCAGGGCGTCCCGGACCCGGTGGTTGCCCATTCGGCTGATCAGGGTGAGCCGGCCGGGGACGTTGTCCGGGTTGAGCTTCTCGCACAGCTCGATGGCCTCGTCCGGGGTGGTGGTCGGGCCGAGCTTCACGCCGATCGGGTTGGCGAGCCGGGAGATGAAGTCGATGTGCGCGCCGTCGAGCTGCCGGGTGCGCTCACCGATCCAGAGGAAGTGCCCGGAGAGCCCGTACGCCCGGTTGTCGGAGATCCGGGTGAGCGCCCGGTCGTACTCCAGCGCAAGCGCCTCGTGGGAGCAGTAGAGGGTGACCGTCCGCAGGGCCTCCTCGTCGGTCATCCCGCAGGCCCGGATGAAGGCGATGGCCCGGTCGATCTCCCGGGCGATCGCCTCGTAGCGCTCGCCGGCCGGCGACTGCCGGACGAAGTCCTTGTTCCAGTCGTGCACCGCGTGCAGGTCGGCCAGCCCGCCGGCCAGGTACGCCCGCAGCATGTTCATGGCGGCGGCCGAGTTGGCGTACGCCCGGATCATGCGCTGCGGGTCGGCGACCCGCGCCTCCGGCGTGGCCTCCAGCGAATTGATCATGTCCCCGCGGTAGGCCGGGAGGCCGCGCGCGTCGGTCGGCAGCGACCGCGGCTTGGTGTACTGGCCGGCGACCCGGGCCACCTTCACCACCGGCAGGGACGCGCCGTAGGTCAGCACGATCGCCATCTGGAGCAGGGTGCGGGCGTTGGCCAGCAGGTGGCTCTCGGTGTTGTCGGCGAAGGTCTCCGCGCAGTCCCCGCCCTGGAGCAGGAAGGCCTTGCCCTCGCAGACCAGCGCGAGGCGCTGCCGGAGCTGGTCGACCTCGTACGGGGCGACCACCGAGGGCACGGTGTCGAGCACCTTGCAGACCTCGGCGACCCGGGCCGGGTCCGGCCAGGGCGGGGTCTGCGCGCGGGGCAGGTCCCGCCAGCGGTCCAGGCCGAGGGCCGCGTCCTCGGCGGAGTCGACGGTCGGACGGCTGGTCTGCAGGCTCGGGCTGCCCACCGCGGGGTGACTCAGTTGATGCCACTCATGGCGCATGACAGAAAGCGTACGGCGACCGCCGGGGCGACCTGCCGTCGAGGGGCACGGTTCCGGCCACTGGGAGACGCCCGCCACACCGCAGGTCAGCCCGGGTGCCGGGTCACGGGGTGGTGGCCGGCTCCGGGGTGTTGCCGCCCGGCGCCTCGCCCGCGATGCACCAGTCGGCCCCGCTGCGGGTGACGGTGAACAGCAGCGGCCGGGTGGCCTTGCGGCCGCCGGCGGCGACCGTCACGGCCGTGCTGACCTCCTGCCCGTGCGGGCCGGAGCGGACGTCGGTGATGGTGGCCTGCGGCACCGTGAAGTGGTCGGCGAAGTCGCCGTTCGGGCCGGTGGCGTCCGCGTCGAAGGCGGCCTGCGCGGGCGCGCAGAGCTGGCTGCGGCCGGCGTCGACGTCCTTGGCGGCCATCGCGTCGAGGTACGCCTGCACCCGTTCCCGGCTCTTGGCGGCGGCCTCCTCGGCCGGGGCCTTCTGTGGGGTGCCGGAGCCGGCGCCGCCGTCGGAGTCGTCCCCGCCGGTGAGGCCGCAGCCGGCCAGGGCGACCGGCAGGAGCGCGAGCAGGGCGACGCCGGTGGCCACCCTCGGGTGCGGCTGACCCATCGGTCCCTCCCATCGAGCCCGGGCATCGAGACGTGCCGAGCCGCGAGTGTGTCACATCGACCCGTACGCCGGTCGCCGGCCTCCCATCCTCACCCCGGACACCCCGTTGGCCGGGGCGGCACGCGGTGGCGGGACACGCGGGCGGGGAGGGGCCGGTGCGGCCCCTCC
>NZ_JBSGJR010000724.1:0-2972 GCF_053605645.1 Micromonospora sp. NPDC003776 | reverse complement strand
ACACGTCGGCGGTGTCCAGGAAGGTGACGCCGGCCTCGACGGCGGCGGCCAGGACGTCCAGGGCCGCGCCCTCGCTGACCTCACCCCAGTCGGCGTGTCGCGGTCTCCCGGCCGCTCGAAGGCCCGACCTGCCGCAAGCGGAGTCGGTCACGCCGGTGACCGCCGGAGCCGGACCGCCGGACCGCCGGAGCCGGTGGTCAGCCGGCGAGGGCCAGCGGGGGCCGGGTGCGGGCGCGCAGCCGGCGCAGCATGCGGGCGTCGGTGAAGCCGACCGCCCGGGCCGCGGCCTCGGCGGTGGCGCCGTGCCCGATCAGGTGCTCGGCCCGCTCCACCCGCAGCAGCTGCTGGTAGCCGAGCGGGGTCAGCCCGGTGGTCTGCCGGAACAGCCGGCTCAGCGTGCGCTCGGCCACCCCGCAGGCGGCGGCCAGGTCGGCCAGCGGCAGTGGCTCGGCGTACCGCGCGTCGATCAGATCCTGCGCCCGGTGCACCGCGTCGGAGAGGTGCGAGCGGTGCCGCATCATCTCGCTGGCCTGCTGTTCGTGCCCGTTGCGCCGGGCGTACACGACGAGGGCGCGGGCGATCCGGGCGGCCGCCGCCGGGCCGTGCCGGGTGGCCACCAGGTGCAGCGCCACGTCGATGCCGCTGGCGATGCCGGCCGAGGTGACCACCCGGTCGTCGACCACGTACAGCACGTCCCGGACCACCCGGGCGGCCCGGTGCCGCCGGGCCAGTTCGTCCTGTACCTCGTGGTGGGTGGTGCAGCGCCGCCCGTCGAGCAGGCCGGCGCTGCCGAGGGCGAACGCTCCGGCGCAGACGCTCGCCACGGTGCCCCCGACCGCGTGGTGGGCGGCCAGCCGCCACAGGTCGTCCGCGCCGACCGGCCCCGCCGGGCCGTGCGCCGACGGCCGCCACCCCGGTACGACCACCAGGTCGTCCGGCTCCAGCGCGGGCCATTCGGTGTCGGCCCGCAGCGTCACCCCCTGCACGGTCGGCACCTCGGTGGTGGCCGCGACGTAGTGCAGCCGGTAGTCGTACCCGAGGTCCGCGGCGGCGGAGAAGACCTGGGCCGGCCCGGCCAGGTCCAGCAGGTGCACCTGCGGAACCAGCAGGAACACGACCCGGGCCACGGGTCAGGCTCCGACCGGGAGCGCGGCTGTCACCTCGGCGACGGTACGCACCGTGGCGAACCGGCCGGCCAGGGCGTACTCGGTGCGGGCGACGATGTCCGCGGCGGAGAGGGTGCGCGGGTCGGCGAGGATCTGCTCCAGGGTGGCGTCGGCCGGCAGGTCCCGGTGCGGGATGGGGAAGGTGACGGTCGCGTCGGTCACGAAGGTCATCTCGTAGCCGAGGTCGGCGCCCACCCGGGTGGTCGTCTCCACGCACTGCTCGGTGCGGATGCCGCAGACGGTGAGCTCCCGGATCCCGGCGAGGGTGAGGAGCTGCTGGAGGTTGGTGGTGGTGAAGGCGTTGTGGGCCGTCTTCACCAGCGTCGGCTCCCCGGCGGCCGGCGCCAGGCCGTCGATCGGCCGGACGTGCCCGCTGGCCGGGTCGAAGACGCCACCGCTGCCCGGCTCGGCGTGCAGGACCCAGATCACCAGGTCGCCCCGCCGGCGGGCCGCGTCGACCAGCCGGTTGACCTGGTCGACGATGTCCGGCTGGGAGGCGTACGCCCAGATCGGGCGCTGCCGGAAGGACTCCTGGACGTCGATCACGACGAGTGCTGCTCTGCTCATGCTCTCGATCCTGGCCGGGCGGGCGGCGCGGCGGCAGGCACCATCAGGCCCGGATGCGGAACGATCCGGCCACCCCGCCCCCGCGCGAGCCGGCGGAGTCTGGGCGGCGCGGGCCTTCAGGAGGTGCTGCGGGCGCGACGGCCCTGGCGGTCCAGCTCCACGGCCTCGTCGGGGGTGGGCGCGGCGCCACCCAGGTGCGCCGGCTGCCACCAGGCGTCGTCCGGGCCGGCCGGCTGCTCCGGGTACTCCCGCTGGGCCCGGTCGACCAGCGCGGCGAGGCGGCTGCGCAGCTCGGCGGTCATGCTGTTGGCGTCCGGGTACGCGGTCGGGTCCATCGGCTCGCCGACCAGGATCGTGATCGGGGTGTGCCGGCGGGTCAGGGTGCGCGGCCGGCCCTTGGTCCAGAGCCGCTGGGTGCCCCAGAGCGCGACCGGCAGCAGCGGCACTTCGGCCTCCTGCGCCATCCGGGCGGCGCCGTTCTTCAGGCCCTTGACGGTGAACGAGCGGCTGATGGTCGCCTCCGGGAAGACCCCGACCACCTCGCCCCGGCGCAGCGCGCCGACCGCCGTGGCGTACGAGCCGGCGCCGGCCGCCCGGTTCACCGGGATGTGCTTCATGCCGCGCATCAACGGGCCGGAGACCTTGTGCCGGAACACGGATTCCTTGGCCATGAACCGGACCAGGCGGCGGGACTCCAGCGCGCCGTAGCCGCAGAAGATGAAGTCCAGGTAGCTGACGTGGTTGCTGGCCATGACGGCACCGCCGGCCCGCGGCACGTGGTGGCTGCCCTCGATGGTCAGGCGCAGGTCGAGGACCCGGAACATGGTCCTGGCGGCGGCGATCACGGGCGGGTACACGAGTTCCGGCATCCGGCAACTTTACCCCGAGTAGGTTACGCGACCGTAGGGGCGAGCCGAGACCTCCGGCACCCCCGGTCTGCCCTGGGCAGAGCGGACTCGCGGGCCGCAGCCAGAGCGGACACGATGGCGGGATGACCGAACGCGGAGTGCTGCTCTGGATCCACGGCGGGGGCTGGCGCGCCCGCTCGACCGAGGACGGCGCCGCGCTCGCGCCGCTCGGGTTGCGGGTCGTCCCGGCCACCTACCGCCTGGTGGACGAGGCCCGCTGGCCGGCCCAGCTCGACGACATATGTTCAAGATTCCGGTAGGCTGCCCGGCATGGGAAATCGGGAGGACCTGCTCGCCGGCGCGAAGCGCTGCCTGATGGAGAAGGGCTACG
>NZ_JBSGJR010000723.1:0-2978 GCF_053605645.1 Micromonospora sp. NPDC003776 | reverse complement strand
GGTCGAAGCTCTCCTCCGCCGGGCAGAACGCGGACTCCACCCGCACGTCGTGGCTGCCGGTGCCGCGCAGCCCCAGCACGTGCCAGGTGTCCTCGACCGTCACGCGGTCGGCCGGGAAGAGCATCGAGCGCATCTCCGGCGGCCCGCCGTCCGCCCCCGGCAGCGGCTGCCCGTCGGCGGTGACCAGGCAATTGCCGAAGATGAGGTCGGCGTGCCGGCAGCCGCTGGCGAACGCCCAGCGGCCGGTGACCTGAAACCCGCCGTCGGCCAGCTCGGCCCGGCCCTGCGGGGCGAACCCGCCGGCCACCACCAGGTCGGGGCCGGCCGCGTAGTGCTTGTCGAACCGGTCCCGGGGCAGCATCGCCAGCAGGTGCGGCGTCTCCGACCCGATCATCACGGTCCAGCCGGTCGAGCCGTCCGCCCGGGCCAGGGTCTCCAGCACCGCCATGCCGGTGCGCAGATCCACCTCGTACCCGCCGTGGCTGCGCGGCACGAACATCCGGAAGCAGCCGGCGGTCCGGAGCCGGTCGAGCAGGTCTGCCGGCAGCTCCCGGGCCCGCTCGATCTCCCCGGCCCGCGCGGTCAGCTCCGGCGTCAGCTCGCGGACGGCGGAGAGCAGGTCGTGCGCCATGGTGGCCTCCCTCGGCATCGGTGTGGCGCCACCACCGTCGGACGCCCGCCGTCCCGGCCACCAGGGACACCCGCACCGACCGGCCGGGACCCCGCCGGTGTCCCGGCCCGGCGGCGGAACCGCCCGACCGGTCGGGACGCCGCGACCGTGCGCCCGGGACGCCGGGCCGGTGACGCTTCCCTCCGGCGATCCGCCGTGCCCGATCCGAGGAGGAACGATGACCAGTGCCACGCTCGATGCCACCACCGTCCCCACCAGCACCGCACCACCACGCCGCGGGTGGGCGGTCGCCGGGGCCCTGGCCGGGCTCGCCGGCATCGCGCTCTTCGTGGTCAGCCCCGAGCTGGCCAACGGCGACACGGCGCTGCTCGCCGACAACGCCCGCTTCGTCGCGCAGATGGACGGCCGGGAGGCGTACGTCTGGGTCTTCCAGGTCCTCACCGGCCTGGCCGCCGGCTGCCTGGCGGTCTTCGCGGCCGGGCTGCGCCGGCGGCTGGCCGCCCGGGAGCCGGCCGGCGGTCTGCTCCCCGACGTGGCGGCCGCCGGGCTGCTGCTCACCTCGGCGTTGCTGCTGGTCGGCGGCGGGGTCTCCACCGAGCTCTACTGGGACCTGCTGCACCTGTCCGAGACCGACCCGGACACCGTCGCGGCGCTGGCCACCGGCTACAACACCCTCCCGTGGGTCTGGGCCGGGGCCGGGCTGAGCACCGGCGCCGTGGCCGTCGCCGGGCTGCGCCGCCGCACGGTGAGCCGTTGGCTGGCGGTGTTCAGCCTGCTGATGACGCTGCTGGTGGTGGCCACCCAGGCGGTGCCGCTGCAGTACCTGGCGTTGGCCCCGGCGGCCCTCTGGGCCACTGTCGCCGGACTGACATTCGCGCTGGAACGCCGGGGTCTCGGCAACTGACCCGGCGACTGCCAGGATCAGGCCATGCCCGACGATCCGCCGTCCGTGGTGGCGCCGCCGCGCGGCGACCGGCGTCACCCGGTCGCCGCGTGGCTGGTCGCCGTGGGCTGCGCGCTCCTGCTCACCGGTACGGCCCTCTGCTGGCTGCTCGCCCAGCGCCCGTGGGGTCTCTCCCAGCTCTACTTCCTGGTCGACTTCACCGACTGCGCGGTGTACGGCACGGTCGCCTGGCTGGTCCTGCTGCGGCGCGGCCACCCGGTCGCCTGGCTGCTCGCCGCGACCGGGGTGGGCGGCGGCCTGTCCGCCCTGAGCGCGCAGTACGTGGACCTGCTCGCAGTGCGACCCGGGCTGCCCGCGCCGGTGCTGCTCACCTCGGCCCGGCAGTGGGCCTGGGTCCCCGGGATGCTCTCGCTCATCGTGGTGGTGCCCTGGCTGGTCCGGGAGGGCCGGCTGCCCGTACCGGCGCGGGTCGCGGTGGCCGCCGGCGCGCTGGTGACCGCCGGGATCGAACTGTTCCACCTGACCTGGCCCGGTCGGCCCGGCCACCCGTCCGGCGCGCCGCTGCCGATCGAGGTGCCCGGCTGGGCGGCGGTCGTGGACACCGGTGACCTGCTGCTGTTCCGGGCGGTGCCGCTGCTCGGGCTGCTCGCCGCCGCCGGGTTGCTGCGCCGCCGGCGTACCGGGCCGCCGGCCGAGCGGGCCGGGCTGGGCTGGCTGGCGGTCGGCACCCTGCTGCTCGCGGTGAGCTTCGCGCCGCTGGGCTTCCCCGCAGAGTGGGCGCGCCAGGTGCCGGACTGGCTGGCGCCGACCGCCATGCTCGCCTCCCAGGCGTTCTTCCCGGCCGCGGTGCTGGCCGTGGTGCTCCGGCAGCGGCTCTGGGGGATCGAGATCGCAGTCCGCCGCACCCTGGTCTGGTTCCTGCTCACCTTCCTGCTGGTGGCCGCGTACGTGGTGGGGGTGAGCGTGTTGGACGCGCTGCTGCCGGCCACCCCGGCGATGCCCGGGGTGCTGGTCACCGCGCTGGTGGCGGCGTTCATGCAACCGGCCCGGGCGCGGGTGCAGCGCGGTGTCGACCGGCTGATCCACGGCGAGGCGGTGGAGCCGCTCGGCGTGGTACGCGGCGTCGGGCACCGGATCAGCGCCTCGGACGATCCGGCCGACGTGCTCGACGGGATGGCGCAGAGCCTCACCGACCTGCTCCGCCTCGGCGCCTGCCGGATCGAGGTGGACGGCCCGGAGCCGTACGCCGCGCAGGGGTCCTCGGCCGGGCCGGCGGGCGCGCCGCTGGTGCTGCCGCTGCGCCGGGGCGGGACGGAGATCGGCCGGCTGGTGGCCCGGGCGCGGGCGGGGGAGCGGCTGGACGGGCGTACCCGGGCGGCGCTGGTCGACCTGGTGCCGGTGGTGGCCTCGGCGGCCAGCCTGGCCGTGACGGGCGGGGGGCTG
>NZ_JBSGJR010000722.1:0-2985 GCF_053605645.1 Micromonospora sp. NPDC003776 | reverse complement strand
CGCGGCGGCGGCCCGGACCAGCGCGCTGCTGCTGGCCGGGCAGGCCCACCAGACCCTCGGCGACGCCGACCGGGCGGAGCGCTGCTGGCAGGAGGCGTTGCAGGTGGCCACCGCGGCGGAGCTGCCGACCATGCGGGCCTCGGCGATGCGGCGGCTCGGCATGGCCGACTTCATCGCCGGCCGGCTGGGCCAGGCGAGCAGCCGGCTCGCCGCCTCCTACCAGGTCAGTCTCTCCGCGAAGGACCCGCGCGGGCAGGCCTGGTCGTTGCAGAACCTGGCCTGGGTGACCACCACCCGGGGGGACTTCGCCGGCACCGACGCCGTGCTCGGCCGGGCCGCCCGGCTCTTCGCCGAGCTCAAGGACCCGTACGGGCGGGCCTGGCTGCGCGGCACGACGGCGTTCGCCCGGCTGCTCGCCGGCCGGCTCCGGGAGGCGTGCCGGATGGCGCAGGTCTTCCTGCCGTTCGGCGAGCGGGTCGGCGAGGCGTGGGCGGTCGGTACGCTCCGCGCGGTCGAGGCGTACGCGACGGCCGAGCTGGGCGAGCTGGCCGAGGCGGACCGGGGGGCGCGCCGCGCGTACCGGGAGTTCGCCGAGGTCGGCGACGACTGGGGGCAGGGCTTCGCGCTGGTCGTCCGCGGAGTGGTGGCGCGCGGGTTGGGCGAGCCCGAGCACGCCGCCGACCTGCTCACCGACGCCCTGGGATACGCCGACCAGACCAAGCATCCGCTGCTCACCGGGATGGCCGGCACGCTGCACGGCTTCGTGGCGCTGGACATGGGCGACCATGAGACCGCCGAGCGGGACGCCCGGGCGGTGCTGACCACCGTGGAGCCGCACAACCCGCAGGCCCCGGCCCAGGTGGCCCCCCGGGTGCTGCTCGCCATGGCCCGGCTCGCCGCCGGCGATCCGGCCACCGCCGTCGGGCTGCTCGCCCCGGTGGCCACCACCGCCGCCAACACCCCGTCGCTGCTCTTCTCCCGCCGCCAGACCATGGCCCGGTACGCTTCGGCGCTGCTCGCCCACGGGCAGCGCGAGCAGGCGCTGGACTGGGCGCAGCGGGCCATGCGGGCACCGGCCGAGGACGTCCGGAGCCAGGTCATCGCGGCGATGGTGCTGGCCGAGACGCTGGACGCCTGCGACCGCCGAGCCGAGGCGCGGGCCAGCGCCGAGGACGCCGTCCGGTTGGCGTACGCCACCGAGCAGCGCAGCGAGCGTGCCGTCGCCGAGGCCCTGCGCACCCGCCTCGCCGCCTCCTGAACCCCTCGCTTGATCCGCACTGATTCACGGAAAGAGTGGCCATCCGCCGGCCGGAGCCCACCCTTTCCGTGAATCAGCGCGCGCGGTGCGTGCGGCGATCGCGGTGGCGGCGGGCAGGTTTGGCGATTCCGGGGATGTGCGCGTCGGGGGTGGCGGTTAGCGTGTGGGGTCGAGAAGACCGCCCCCGGCGGCGGTCGTGGGTGGGGAGGACGGATGAGGCTGCCGCGCTCCGGCGCCGGCTGGACGATCGCGGTCTTCGGGGCCCTGGCGGTGCTGCTGGGCGCGCTCGGGCTGATCTGGCCGGAGGCACAGCTGCGCATGCTCGGTTTCGAGGTGCCGGCCCAACGGGCCCCCGGTGACTACACCGGCACGTTCCTCACCGCGTCCTCAATGGCCTCCTTCAACATGGGGGTCTACTACCTGCTCGCCGCCGCCACCGAATGGCGGGTCTTCTACCGGTTCACGGTCTGGTTCCGGCTGGTGACGTTCACCGTCTTCACCATCACCGTGCTCTCCGACGTGGCCCCCGACCGGTTCTTCGGCGTCGCCGCCTGGGAGGGTCTGGGCGCGGTCGCGACCGCCGTCGGCCTGTGGTGGGACGCCCGTCGGGCCGGCCCCGCCGGGGCGGCCGGGGAGCCGGCCGTCGGGTCCGGGGCGGTGCCGGCGACCGATGCGGTGTCCTGAGCGACGCGGACCGTTGGGTATTTTCGAGCCGTGACCGAGACCCCGCCCGGCGCCCTCCGGCTGCCCATCGTGCCCGGTCTGACCGACCTGGAGGTCTTTGCCCGGGGTGGCTACGCGACCGTCTACCGGGCCACCCAGATCTCGGTCGGGCGCGAGGTCGCGGTCAAGGTGGAGAACCGCACCCTGGACAGCGAGCGCGACCAGGCCCGGTTCCTCCGCGAGGCGCGGGCGGCCGGAAAGATGTCCTCCCATCCGCACGTGGTGGATCTCTTCGACGTCGGGGTCACCGTCGACCAGCACCCCTACCTGATCATGGAGCTCTGCGACGGCTCGTACGCCGAGCGGATGCGTACCTCGCCGCTGGGCGCGGCGGAGGCTCGTGACCTGGGCGTGAAGATCGCCGACGCGCTGGCCCACTCGCACGCGGCCGGCGTCCTGCACCGGGACGTCAAGCCCGCCAACATCCTCTACTCGCACTTCAACCCGGCCGTGCTGGCCGACTTCGGGCTGGCGGTGCTGGCCGAGGTGCGGGACGCCTCGGTCACCCTGGAGGTGCTCACCCCGGCGTACGCGCCGCCGGAGATGTTCAGCCACAGCCCGCCCTCCCCGGCGGTCGACGTGTACGCGCTGTGCGCCACCCTCTACGCGGTGATGCACGGCCGGCCCCCGCGCTGGCAGTCCGAGCGCAACCCGAGCCTGGTCACCGTGCTGGAGATGTTCCACCAGCCGATCCCGGGCCTGCCCGGGGTGCCGGAGGAACTGGTCGACGTGCTCCGGCTCGGCATGGCCAACGACCCGGGCGAGCGGCCGTCCGCCGTGGAGCTGCGCGGGATGCTCGCCGCGCTCCCGCTCGACGGCGCAGCGCCGGTCTCCGGCGCCCCGGTCTCCGGCGCGCCGGTCAGCGGCGGCCCGAGCACCGGCGGGGCGTACCCGTTGGGCCGGACGGGGCAGCCGGGCCCGCGGCCGCCCGCGGACAGCGAGCATCCGACCGTGCCGGCGCCCGGCCGACGGTGGCGGCGGCGCTGGTTCCTCGGCGGCGCCGG
>NZ_JBSGJR010000721.1:0-2985 GCF_053605645.1 Micromonospora sp. NPDC003776 | reverse complement strand
GTGCCGGCGCGGGCCGCCGCCGGAACAGGTCAGAACCGGTCGCTCGGCCGGTACGTCCCCCACACGTCGCGCAGCGTCCCGCAGACCTCGCCGACCGTGGCCCTGGCGCGCAGCGCGTCCTTCATCGGGTAGAGCACGTTGGCGTCGCCCTCGGCCGCGGCGCGCAGCTCGGCCAGGCTCCGCTCCACCGCGCCGGCGTCCCGCTCGGCCCGCAGCCTGGCCAGCCGCTCCGCCTGGGCGGCCTCGATCGCCGGGTCCACCCGCAGCGGCTCGTACGGCTCCTCCTCGTCGATCTGGAACCGGTTGAGCCCGACCACCACCCGCTCGCCGGAGTCGATCTCCTGCGCGATCCGGTACGCCGACTGCTCGATCTCCCGCTTCTGGAAACCGGCCTCGATCGCGTCCACCGCCGAACCGTGGTCGAAGACCCGCTGCATCAGCTCGTCGGCGGCCGCCTCGATCTCGGCGGTCATCGCCTCCACCACGTACGACCCGGCGAACGGGTCCACCGTGGCGGTCAGGTCCGTCTCGTACGCCAGCACCTGCTGGGTACGCAGGGCCAGCCGGGCCGCCTTCTCGGTGGGCAGCGCGATCGCCTCGTCGAAGCTGTTGGTGTGCAGCGACTGCGTACCGCCGAGCACCGCGCCGAGGCCTTGGACCGCCACCCGGACCAGGTTCACCTCCGGCTGCTGGGCCGTGAGCTGCACGCCGGCGGTCTGGGTGTGGAACCGCAGCATCATCGACTTCGGGTCCTTGGCCCCGAACTCGTCGCGCATCAGCCGGGCCCAGATCCGCCGGGCCGCCCGGAACTTCGCGACCTCCTCCAGCAGCGTGGTGCGGGCGACGAAGAAGAACGACAGCCGGGGCGCGAAGTCGTCCACGGCCAGCCCGGCCGCCAGCGCCGCGCGGACGTACTCGACGCCGTTGGCCAGGGTGAACGCGATCTCCTGCGCGGGCGTCGCGCCCGCCTCCGCCATGTGGTAGCCGGAGATGGAGATGGTGTTCCACTTCGGCACCTCCTTGCGGCAGTACGCGAAGGTGTCGGCGACCAGCCGCAGCGACGGCTTCGGCGGGAAGATGTACGTCCCCCGGGCGATGTACTCCTTGAGGATGTCGTTCTGGATGGTGCCGTTGAGCGCCGAGCCCGCCACCCCCGACTCCTCGGCGACGAGCTGGTAGAGCAGCAGCAGCACCGAGCCGGGCGCGTTGATGGTCATCGAGGTGGAGACCTTGTCCAGCGGGATGCCGTCGAAGAGCAGCCGCATGTCCTCGATCGAGTCGATGGCCACGCCCACCTTGCCCACCTCGCCGTGCGCGATCGGGTCGTCGGAGTCGTAGCCCATCTGGGTGGGCAGGTCGAACGCCACGGAGAGGCCCATGGTGCCGGCGCGCAGCAGCTGGTGGTACCGCGCGTTGGACTCGGTGGCCGTGCCGAAGCCGGCGTACTGCCGCATGGTCCACGGCCGGGACGTGTACATCGTCGGGTAGACCCCGCGGGTGTAGGGGAACTCGCCCGGGGCACCCAGCCGCTCCGCCAGTTCCCCGGGCAGGTCCTCCGCGGTGTAGACGCCCTTGATCGGGAAACCGGACTCGCTCGACCGCCGTTCGCTCATCCCCGGATGGTAGGACGCGGGAAGACATCGATGAGTGAGGGATTCCGCACAATCGGGGCCGGCTCCGGGGGTGGTCGGCCGGTGAGTAGCGCACCACGTACGGTCGAGTAGGTAAAGGTCCGCCGCGTCGGGTTTCGCATCGGCCGTCGGAACCAGCAAGATAGGGGGGTTGTGTCCCAGCCCCCTCGATATCCCCCGGTGGCTTTTCTGTGACTCAGATCCCGACGTGGAGCAGCGGACCAGTCAGTCCCTCCACTGGACGCGCGGCACCCGGCACCACCATCGGTGGTCGCTACTCGTTGCGCTCGCCGGTGGGCAACGGCGGCATGGGGACGGTCTGGCGGGCGACAGACACGCTGCTGCGCCGCGACGTCGCGGTCAAGGAGGTAGTCCTCCCGCCCGGCCTTGCGCCCAGCGACCGCGACGCGATGTACGAGCGGACCCTGCGCGAGGCCCGCGCCGCGGCCGCCATCCAGCACCCCGCCGTGGTCCAGGTATACGACGTGGTGACCGAGGGTGGTCGCCCGTGGATCGTGATGGAGCTGCTGGACGCCCGCAGCCTCGCCGACATGGTGATCGAGGACGGGCCGGTGGCGCCCCGGGCGGTCGCCAAGATCGGCATCGCGCTGCTCGGCGCCCTGGAGGTGGCGCACGCGATCGGCGTGCTGCACCGCGACGTCAAGCCCGCCAACGTGCTGATCTGCTCCGACGGCCGCTGCGTGCTGACCGACTTCGGCGTCGCCCGGATGCCCACCGACGTGCAGCTCACCACGCCGGGCATGGTGCTCGGCTCGCCGCACTTCATCTCCCCCGAGCGGGCCATGGGCCAGGACTTCGGCCCGCCCAGCGACCTCTTCTCACTCGGCGTCACCCTCTACACGGCGGTCGAGGGGCGGCCCCCGTTCGACAAGGGTGACCCGATCGAGACCATGCACGCCGTGGTCGAGGACCCACCGGCGACGCCCCAGCGCAGCGGCCCGCTGACCCGGGTGCTGATGGGCCTGCTGGAGAAGGACCCGGCCCGCCGGCTGGACGTGCACACCGCCCGCGGCATGCTCCGCGAGCTCCTCGCCGGCCCGCTGGCCAGCACCGCCACCGCGGTCAACTCGGTCACCGACCCGTACGCGGTGGTGCCGGTGCAGCGGCCGTCCGCGCCGCCCCCGGCCGCTCCCGAGCCCAAGCCCAGCGGGCAGATCGGCGGCCGGGCGATGATCGCTCCCGGTGAGTCGCTGACCGATCGCCTCGCCGCCCTGCGCCGGGGTGAGCGGCCCGAGCTGGCGGCCGCCGCCGGCGCCGGGCTCGACGAGACCAGCGCCGACGCGCTGGCGGGCCCGCTGCACACCCCCACCGGCGCGATGCCGGCCGGCGCGGC
>NZ_JBSGJR010000720.1:0-2986 GCF_053605645.1 Micromonospora sp. NPDC003776 | reverse complement strand
CTCGACCTCACCGGAGGTGGACCAGTCGTTCACGGGTCCGGGGGATGTAACGACGGCCGGTGGCCGGTCATTCCGACCGGCGGCCCTCCGGGGGGGGGGGGGGGCGGGGTGCCGCGCGGTCTGCCATGTTCAACGACCCCGGCCCCGGCATGATTCCGCCGCCCGGGTGGCCCCGCCCACGCCACACCCGCCCACAAAACGCCCATCCGGCCCCGAACGGCCACGCCCCGATCCCGGCGAACCGGACAACCATCGCAGGCGGCGCGCCCAGGAAGTGGTGCCTCCAGGGGCGCGGAGGCACCACTTTCCCCGAAAGTGCGGGAAACCCGCACCGGGGGCAACCGCCCACTTGCGGCACGCCGGGCCCGATCACGACCAAGTCGGAACCAGGCGGCCGTCACCTCCCGGCCACCCGGACAGCCACCCCCGAGGGCCACGACCGGCCCACCCCCAGGGCCGCGCCCTCCGAATCCGGCAACGGCGTAGGGCAAACCCGACCCGGGACACCCGCCCGCTTGTGGCGACGGGAATGGTCAGGGGGTGGGGGTGGGCTTGGGGTGCTCGTCGAGGGCTGCCAGGATCGCCTCGGCGGTACGGCGGCCCACGCCGGGCACCTCGGTGATCTCCTCGACCGTGGCGGCCGAGAGGCGTTTGAGCGAGCCGAAGTGCCGCAGCAGCGCCTTGCGGCGTACCTCCCCGAGGCCGGGGATGTTGTCGAGCGCCGACTCGGTCATCCGCTTGGAGCGGCGCTGACGGTGGAAGGTGATGGCGAACCGGTGCGCCTCGTCCCGTACGCGCTGGAGCAGGTAGAGCGCCTCCGAGGTGCGCGGCAGGATGACGGGGAACTCGTCGTCGGGCAGCCAGACCTCCTCCAGCCGCTTGGCCAGGCCGCAGAGCGCCACGTCGTCGATGCCGAGTTCGGCGAGGGCCTGCGCGGCCGCCGCCACCTGCGGTGCGCCACCGTCGACGACGACCAGCTGCGGCGGGTACGCGAACTTGCGCGGCCGGCCGGTGGTGGGGTCGATGCCGGGCCGGTCCGGGTCACCGGCGGTCTCCTCGCCGATCTCCCCGGTCTCGGCCCGCGCGTCGAGATAGCGGGCGAAGCGTCGGCGCAGCACCTCGGACATGGCGGAGAGGTCGTCCGTGGCGCCGCGGACGATGAACCGCCGGTATTCGCTCTTGCGGGGCAGCCCGTCCTCGAAGACGACCATGCTGGCGACCACGTCGGTGCCCTGGATCTGCGAGACGTCGAAGCACTCGATCCGCAGCGGCGAGGTACGCATGGCGAGCGCCTCGGCGATCTCGTCGAGGGCCTTGCTCCGGGTGGTCAGGTCACCGGCGCGCTTGAGCTTGTGCCGGGCGAGCGCGTCCTTGGCGTTGCGCTCCACGGTCTCCAGCAGGGACCGCTTGTCACCGCGCTGCGGCACCCGCAGCGACACCCGGCTGCCCCGGCGGGTGGAGAGCCAGTCGGCGAGCGCGTCGACGTCACCGGGCAGCGCGGGGACGAGCAGCTCGCGGGGCACGTCGGCCTCGCCCTGCTCGCCGCCGTAGACCTGGGTGCAGAAGTGGTGCACCAGGTCACCCATGGTGACCTCCTCGGTCTTCTCCACCACCCAGCCACGCTGGCCGCGGACCCGGCCGTCGCGGACGTGGAAGACCTGGACGGCGGCCTCGAGCGGGTCGTCGGCGAAGGCCACCACGTCGGCGTCGGTGCCGTCGCCGAGCACCACGGTCTGCTTCTCCATGGCCCGCCGCAGCGCCGCGACGTCGTCGCGCAGCCGGGCCGCCCGCTCGAACTCGAGCTGCTCGCTGGCCTCCAGCATCTCCCGTTCGAGCTTGCGGACCATCGTGTCGGTGCGGCCGCCCATGAAGTCGCAGAAGCCGTTGACGATCTCGCGGTGCCGCTCGGCGGTGACGCTGCCGACGCAGGGCGCGGAGCACTTGCCGATGTAGCCCAGCAGGCACGGCCGACCCACCTGCCCGGCCCGCTTGAACACCCCCGAGGAGCAGGTCCGCGCCGGGAAGACCCGCAGCAGAAGGTCCAGCGTCTCGCGGATCGCCCAGGCGTGGGAGTACGGCCCGAAGTAGCGCACGCCCTTGCGCTTGGCGCCCCGCATCACCTGCAGCCGCGGGTACTCCTCGTCGAGGGTGACCGCGAGGTAGGGGTAGGACTTGTCGTCGCGGTAGCGGACGTTGAACTTCGGGTCGTACTGCTTGATCCAGGTGTATTCCTGCTGGAGCGCCTCGACCTCGGTGGCGACGGTGATCCAGTCGACCGACTCGGCGGTGAAGACCATCTGCCGGGTGCGCTGGTGCAGGTTGACCGGGTCGGCGAAGTAGGAGTTGAGCCGGCTGCGCAGGTTGCGCGCCTTGCCGACGTAGATCACCCGACCGGTGCCGTCGCGGAAGCGGTAGACCCCTGGCGACTCCGGGATCGTGCCGGGCGCGGGACGGTAGGTCGAGGGGTCAGCCACGCCGACAAGCCTAGTCCGGGCCCCTGACACGCCACCGCCGCCGCGCGCGTCCCCCGGCCCCGGCGCACCGGCGGGGGACGCGCGGCGGACGGTCAGGCCAGGGTGATCTGCTCTCCGGTGACCTTGAGGTTCTTGGACGCGAGCGGCCGGGTGGCCGGGCCCTGCTTGACCGAGCCGTCGGTGATCGAGAACCGGCTGCCGTGGCAGGTGCAGTTAATCGTGCCGCCGTCGACGTTCGACACCGGGCAGCCCTGGTGGGTGCAGATCGGGTCGAAGCCCTTGAACTGGCCGGCGGTCGGCTGGGTGATCACCACGCCCTTGCTGGCGAAGACGGTCCCGCCGCCGACCGGGATGTCGGTGGTCCGGGCGAGTGGACCGGTGCTGTCCCGGTTGCCACCCTCGGCGTCACCGGCGCCGGTCGCGCCGGGGCCGCCGCTGGTAGGCGCGGAGTTGTTTCCCGGGCCCTGGTCGTCGTTGCTGCCGCAGGCGGCCAGCACCACCGCCGCGCCGAC
>NZ_JBSGJR010000719.1:0-2987 GCF_053605645.1 Micromonospora sp. NPDC003776 | reverse complement strand
CCAAGGACCAGCCGGACGACCAGCGCCTCGACCTCACCACGGTCGGACACGAGATCTGGCTGCTGGCCGGCGTCAAGGGCCGGCTGCTGCCCGCGCCTCGTCGACGACCGCCTCCGGCCGCTCCTGGTCGACGGTGGCCTCGGCCGCCGGCTGGCCCTCCACCGTGGTCGTCGGCCCGGCGGCCGTCCGCCGACCGCTCACCACCCATCCGACCACCAGTCCCACCAGCAGGGCCAGGATCACGACCAGCCATTGCCCGAAACTCGACGGCACGGCCAACCTCCTCATATGTGTGTGCGTGACAGTCCGAGAAAACTCGGGGCAGCTTCGCACACGTACGGCGGCGGCGACAGGGAGGTCCGCCGCTCCCGTCGCTGGTGGGACGGGGTGGTGTCGGCCGGTGGTGGGGGCATGACCGAGCGTGTGCCTCGGCCGGCCACAAAGGGCGTCCCGGACCCTGGTGCCATGGGGGCCCGGGACGCCCGTCCGCGGGGCCGCCTCAGCCGAGCGGCCGGGCCGCCGGCAGGCCGGCGGCGTCCCAGCTGTAGAAGCAGTCGGCCACGGCGTCCCGGGGGGAGCGCCAGGTCGGCAGGTACGGCGACGTGTGCGCGGAGAGCCGTTCGTTGACCGTCCGGTACAGCGGGTGCTCGCGCGCGCCGGCCGCCACGTCCGGGTCGACGTCCGTGGTCTCCATCAGGTGTACGCACAGGTCGTGCAGGTAGTACAGGGACCGGTGGCGGACGCCGGTCAGCCGGGGCAGCTCGCTCGCGTCGGACTCGGCGAAGATCTGTGCCACCCGTCCCTGCGCGCCGGGCACGATCCGGCTGACGACCAACAGTCGGCTCATCGGGACCCCTCTCGCCGGTACTGCCTCCGCCGGGGAGCGGCGGACGCCGTGTGTGCCACAGCGTGGCCGGGGGACTGTCACCTCGCCGTCACCGGCGGTCGTGCCGCCGTGACATCCGTCGTGACGTCCCCTGTGGCCGGTGCCGCCGGCTCATCGTTGGCCCCGTGCGGTGGGCGCGGTCGGGCCGCGCTGCGGCGCCGGCGGCCCGGTGCTGTCGGTGCGGCGCGCCGGCGGTTCCCGGCGGGTGGCGTGCCGGATCGGGGCGAGGGTGTCGGCGAGCAGGGCGCACATCGCCGCGGAGGGTTCCAGCCGCAGCTCGCGCAGGAGCAGGTCGCGGTAGACGTAGAAGGCGTGCACCGCCTCGAACGCGTTCCCCTCCGCCAGGTGGATCCGGACCACCAGGCGGTGCGGCGTCTCCCGCAGCGGCTCGGCCGCCATCGCCTCCAGGGCCGCCTCCAGGGCCTCGCCGTGCCGGCCGGCGGCGAGGTGGTTGCCGGCGAGTTTCTCCAGCATGTGCAGCCGCAGTTGGCGCAGCCGCTCGCGCTCCAGCAGGACCCAGTCGTCGTACCAGCCGGGCAGCAGATCGTGCCGGGCGGTGATGCCGGCGTCGCCGGGGAGTTCGCCGTCCCGGACCCGGGCGGCGGCCTCGACCAGCTCGTCGACGTCCAGGTGGACGGTGTCGCCGAGCCGGACCGTGTCACCGTCGGTGAGCAGCGGGCAGCACGGGTCCTGGCGCAACCGCCACAGGGCGGTCCGCAGCGACGACAACGCCCGTTCCTCCGAGGTCTCCGGCCAGAGCAGGCCGGCGAGGTGGCTGCGGGTGGCGGACGGTTGGAGTCCGATGAGGGCGATGACCCGTTGCAGCCCCCGGGGCACCACCACCGGGACGTCGTCGTGCAGCAGCCGGAAACCGCCCAGCAGGTGCAGCGACACCCGCGGGGCGGACGGGTCTCCGGCCGTCGGCATTCTCGATTGACCGGACACGGGCGCACCCCCTGCACCGGAACCCACGTCCCGACCGTCTGCTGATGCCCGGCTCGGCTGCCCGCGACCCCAGTGTCGGAGGGGCTCCGCCGCAGCGGCGGACGCCGTTGCCGCCGGGCTGACAAAGACGGAGATTATCAACGATGGTTACGCTCGGTCAATGACTCGTCGTCAAGGTGACCGTCTCTCCTGGACTCGTTCAAAACTGCGTTGAACTGCGAGAAAGTGTCGCCATGCGGGAAACGGGCAGATGATCTCCCCATAGCGAGCGCACAGCTTGCGTCAACGCAGCGTCACGAAGATCCGGCCCGGATAGCGGCCCGATGACGCCCCGTTGACGCCCGCGGCGGCACCGTGTCGGCAGTCGTTCGGCGGGCCGGTGGCACCCGCCCCGGAACGCATCGCAGGGGAGGCTGTCCATGGACCGCTCGCTCATCGTCGCCAAGGTGCTGCCGACCGCCGAGGACCGGGTCGCCGAGATCTTCGCCGAGTCCGACGCGACCGACCTGCCCGGGTTGGTCGGCGTCCGGCACCGTTCGCTCTACCGGCTGCACGACCTGTACGTGCACCTGCTGGAGACGGAGCGGCCGACCGAGGGCGCGGTGGAGGATGCCCGGGGTCACCCCGAGTTCGTCCGGGTCAGCGAGCGGCTGCGGCCGTACATCTCGCCGTACCTGCCGACCTGGCGGTCCCCGCGCGACGCCATGGCCCACTGCTTCTACCGCTACGACGCGCCCGGGCGGCGGCCGTGACCACCACCGCGCCCCGCGACGAGCAGCTCTGGGCCCGCTGCGACGGATGTGCCTCGCTGCTGTACCGCAAACGGCTGCGGCGCAACCTGGACGTCTGCCCCGAATGCGGCTCCCACGCCCGGCTCGACGCCCCCGAGCGGGTGCTCCAGCTGGCCGATCCGGAGTCGTTCACCCCGCTGCCGGAGCGGGCGGTACGGATCGACCCGATCGGCTTCGTCGACGCGTTGCCGTACCCGCACCGGCTCAGCGCGGCGCGCGCCGGCACCGGGCTGGACGAGGCGGTGCTCTGCGGCACCGCCCGGATCGGCGTTCGAGACCGGGTACGCGGCCAAGGTGGTCGACCTGGACCCCGGCCGGAAGATCTCCGTCGACTGGGGACCCGTCGGGGTCAGCACCTGGGAGCT
>NZ_JBSGJR010000718.1:0-2991 GCF_053605645.1 Micromonospora sp. NPDC003776 | reverse complement strand
CGCGAAGCAGCCCGTACGGTAAAGGCCGACGCGCTCGACAGTTGGCGGTCGCGGTGCGCCCGCTACCTCGTCGACGGTGTCGCTACCGACGCGGAGCTGCGGCATGACATCGCTCAGCTCGAAGCGAAAGGCAAAGAGCTCCAAGCAGCCATCGACGCTACCGACGTCAAAGTCGGTGAGCTTACCGACGACAAGGCGTTCGACGAGAGCTACCGGCAGCGGGTGAAGGCGTTCAACGACATCGACGCCGAGGTGAACAGTCTGCGGAAAGAGCAGACCGGTTACGTCGCCCAGATCGAGCTCCTCACCACACGTAGCCGCGCTTTACGCGAGAAGGCGGTCGCCGCGGACGGTCGGACCGTCGCCCAGGCCGAGCAAGAGCTCCGCGACGCCAACGCCGCGGTTGACCGCGCACAACGCCGCAAAGGCATCACCGAACAAGCCGTCAAAGACGCCCGTAAGGCGCTGGCCGCCGCAGAACGCGGCGAGGACGTCGCGGTCGCCCAGGTGCAGGCGCTGCGCGCGGCTGGCTTCACCGAGGCCGTCCCGCTTGTCGACGTGGTCAGTCTCACCGACGAGCAGCGCCCTGTCTGGGAAGCACGGCTGCTGCCGTATCGGCATGCGGTCGTCGTCACCGGTGCGACTGCCGCGCAGGCGGCGCTCACCGACGTCCCCGGCTCGCTGCTCGTCGAAGCTGACCCTGACGGATTCGCTGGTGGCCCGGACCTGCCAGCGGCGGCGAACGCGGCGGTGACCGTGGCCCGGTTCCTGACCGCTCTGCGGGACCGTGCCGGCACCGGTGGACTGATCGACACGGCCGCCGGGGTGCATGGGATTGCCGGGTACGCAGAAGCCATGACCGGCCGCGCCGGCCGGATTCAGGCTGCCCGTGACGCCCTCACCGCCGCGTCCGCTGACGACGGTGAAGCGGACGACAGCGTTCGGGACGCCCAGCGGGCCAAGAAGCGTGCTGACGGGCGGGTCGAGGGAGCCAAGGCGGCGCTCGAGGCCGACGAGATCGACTCCCAGGTCAGGAAGTTGCGGAAGAAGAACGCGAAGATCGATGAGGAGCTGGACGAACTCGCTGCCCCACATGCCCATGCCAAGAAGGCTTACCTGACGGCGCTTTCGGAGAAGAGCGGCCGCGACGAGCGGATCGGCGCCGCGAAAGCGGAGAAGGAACGGTTGAGCCGGGACCTGCAGCAGCACCAGGACCAGTGGCAGGCGAAGATCGACGCGTGGGCGGAGTTGGACCTGCCACGTCGGCAGGAAGCGTGGGCGGGCACCTCCGCGTCCGCGGAACAGCACCTGCTCGCCCTCACCGAAACGGAGCAGGAACGCAGTGTCGCCGAATGGGACGACCTGTGCGCAGCGCAGACTGACCGGCTGCAGCAGGCATGTTTCCCGCCGGGCACCCCCGAGGAGCAGCTGCCCGAGGAGCTGAAAGTCGTCGATCAGCAGCGCCGCGACCGCCGGCTCAGCGCCTATATCCGGCTCATCCCGCAGGTACTGCGGATCATCGGCCAGCACCTCGACGACCTTGAGAGCATCGACCGGCAGCAACTCGACGAGATTAGCGCCGAACGAGAACGACTCACCGGGACACTGCAGAGCGCCGAAGACCACCTGAAGGAGGCCCAACTCGCGGCGACCGCAGTGCGAGCCACCCTCGCGAAGGCCATCAAAGCCAAGCTGAAGCAGGTTTCTGACGAGTTCAACGCCCTCGACCAAGCGTACGGCGGGTACGGCGGCGCCCTCGACTTCCCCGAACCAGAACCACCAGCAGACCCGCAGAAGCCTTGGCAGTGGGCGATCACCCCACGGTGGCGACGCGGCGAAGGGAAACCACTGTCGTCGTACCAGCTGCGTGGCAACACCGCCCAGATGGACGACAAAGCCGTCAAACTCGTCTGCGCGGCCGCGCTTGCCGGCTCGCAGGACCGGCCGCTGCTGCTCGTCCTCGACGAACTCGGACGCAACCTCGGCTCTGCGCACCGCCGTGACGCGGTCGCCCTGTTCGAGAACATCGGCCGGGACCGGGCGATCAGCGTCGTCGGCGCCCTGCAGGACGACATGGAACGGTACGCCGTCGGCTCCTCCAGCCTGTACATCAAGCTACGGCGAACCTCGGACGCATACGCCTACAACCAGGCACCCGTCGTCGTCGGCAGCGAGTCCGAAACAGCCCGCGTCGAGCTGCTCACCATGTGGATGACCTCCTACCGCGGGAAGACCGAAGCGTGACGATCCCTGGCGGCTCCGCATCCGACAACGCCGTCCCGGACGCAGAACCGGATCGCGAAATCGTGCTGACCTGGGTCACCGACTATCCCGGACTGGTCGTGTACGCGCCGCTACCAGCCAGTGGCCGGTATCCACGCGACCGGAACGGCGACCCGTACTACCGCAGCGTGCGGCTGCGGGCCGAAAACCCGGGTCAGCCGCCGCGCCGGCCCGCCGGCCTGCTTTCCGACACCGACTGGGCGTGGATGACCCGCAGCGAACACGCCTGGCGGCAGGTCGCCGGCAAGTTCGGCGCCCAAGCCGAGACAGTCGTGTTCGCCCTCGCCCGGGCCGGGTGCGTCACCATCGGCTACGACCTGAAAGGCAGCCGGCCAACATCGAGCCCGAAACGGGTGTACCCCCACCCCGACCTCTCCGCCGCAGAGAAAAACCGCCGTGCAGTCCGCCGCGACCAGCGGTCCACCCTGCAGTCCCGCGCCGCCGAACTCGCTGCCGACCTGCGCGATGAATGGCCCGGCGTTGCCCAAGCCTTGCACACCACCGACCACCCGGACCGGCTTGGCTGGGCTGTCAACGCCGCAACCGATCTGACCGCCGGCGTCGTCCACAACTCCGTCCGCGCGTTCGTGCAAACACACGCGGGAAGCACCAAAGCCCGCGACGACGTTCAACGGCTGCTGACCGAGCTCGGATTCGAACCCGAAGCCCTCGCTGCACTCGGCCTGTCCCGCAGCCCATACATCGGCA
>NZ_JBSGJR010000717.1:0-3006 GCF_053605645.1 Micromonospora sp. NPDC003776 | reverse complement strand
CCGCCCACCCCGGCCGCTCCTGCGCCGCGCGGCCCTAGCCGGCCCCGGGGGCGGGTCCCCCCCCGCCCCGCGTCCCGGCGACGGGGGGGCCGGGCCGCGGCCCCCAGCGGCAGAGGCACGCGGCCCGGCTCGGGGGGAGGAACGCCTTACTGGGCGCCGAAGGTGTCGTACCGGATGTTGTCCGGCGGTACATCGTCGGCGGCGAGCGCCCGCAGGGTGGCCCGCACCATCGCCGCCGAGCCGGAGACGTAGCAGTCGTGGGTCGTCCACGGGCCGTACCGGGTGACCACGTCGGAGATGTCCCCCAGTTCGCCGTCGAATTCCGGATCCTCGCTGCACGCCGGGGTCACCGACAGCCACGGGTGGGTGGCCACCAGCTCCTCCAGGCCCGGCCGGCCGTACAGCTCGTCCGGCCGGCGCGCGCCGTAGAAGACATGCACCCACCGGGTCCGGTTGACCCGGGTCAGCTCCTCCACCAGCGCCTTGATCGGCGCCAACCCGACCCCGCCGGCCACGCAGAGGATGTCCCGGGGGGACGACCGGTCGAGTGTCATCGACCCCATCGGGGCCGCCACCCGCAGCAGGTCACCCGGCTTCGTCCGGCGGACCAGCGCGCCGGACACCCAGCCCGCCGCCCCGGCCGGCGTACGCACGTGGAACTCCAGCACGTTGTCGTCGTTCGGGGCGTTCGCCACCGAGTACGTCCGCCACACCCGCGGATGGTGGCGGGGGACCTCGACGCTGACGTACTGGCCGGCCTGCCAGCGCAGCGGGTGCTGGAGGGCGCGTACGGTCAGCACCGCGCTGTCCAGGCCGTGCCGCTCGTGGGTGAGCACCTCGGCGTGCCAGAACGGGGGGTTCTCGTCCGCCGCCGCCCCGGCGAGCATCCGGTCGGAGATGCTCGCGTACGCTTCCCGCCACGCCTGGTCGTACTCCAGGTTCCAGCCGTCCCCGGCGGTGCTGCGCAGCGCGTCCAGCAGGGCGACGCCCATGGTCTCGTAGTGGGCCGCCTCGACGTGGTACTTCCGGTGGTCCCGGCCCAACGCCCGCAGGTACTCGTCGAAGCTCTCCGGGTCGTCCACCGTCTGCGTGGCGGTGACGATCGCCTCCAGGATCCGGTCGCCCTGCCCGTTCATCTGCACCGGGAAGAGCTTGCGCAGCTCGGGGTCGAGGAGGAACAACCGGGCGTAGAAGTGGCCGCTCAGCCGCTCGCGCTCCTCCTCGACCAGGGTCCAGCTCTCCTTCAACAGCCGGGCGAAGTTCTCCACCGGGGCACGCTCCTTCTCCTGACGGGCGGATCGGCTCCCACAGAATCTCCACGGAGCGTGCCCACCGGTCGCACACAATGTGCGACCGGCTCAGCTGAGTGGCGAGGTGGTGTCGACCGGCCCCGACGTGCGGCACAGTGGTCCGGTGACGGTTGACGAGCTGACCCGCCCGGTGGGCCGCCGGACCCTGGCCACCGAGGCGCTCCTGGTGCTCGGCCTCTCCCTCGGCCAGTCGGCCGTGTACGCGCTGGTCTCGCTGATCGCCAAGCTCACCGCGGCGGGTCCGCTCTCCAAGCAGACCGCCTCGCTGAACACCTCGGTGTCGGCCCGCCCGTACCTCGACCTGACGTACCAGCTGCTCGGGATCGCCTTCGCGCTGCTGCCCGTGCTGCTCGCCGTACACCTGCTCGCGCGGGACCCCGGGGACCCGGCGCGGACGCTCGGGGTGGACCTGACCCGGCCCGGGTCGGACCTGGCCCGGGGCGCGGGCCTGGCCGCGCTGATCGGCCTGCCCGGGCTGGCCCTGTTCTGGGCGGCGGCGCAGTTGGGCGTCAACGCCACCCTGGTCCCGGCGGCCCTGCCGCACCTCTGGTGGGCGGTGCCGGTGCTGATCCTCGCCGCCGTGCAGAACGCCGTGCTGGAGGAGGTGATCGTGGTCGGCTACCTGATCACCCGGCTGCGCCAGCTCAACTGGCGGCTCGGCGCGGTACTCGCGACCAGCGCCCTGTTGCGCGGCTCCTACCACCTCTACCAGGGCTTCGGCGCGTTCGTCGGCAACGCCGTGATGGGCGTGATCTTCGGCTTCTTCTACCTGCGTACCCGGCGGGTGGCCCCGCTGATCGTCGCGCACACCCTGCTCGACGTGGTCGCCTTCGTCGGCTACGCGCTGCTCCCGAAGGCCTGGTTCAGCTGGCTCTGACCGCCTCACCTCCCCGCCATGGTGCGGCGTGCTCCGCCTGGTCGGGGCTCGGTAGGCGGCCCGGCGCGGCGGGATGGGCGCCGTGTCCGTCTTGTCGTGGCTCGTGTCCGCCTGGTCAGGGCTCGGATAGGCGGTCTTGGCGCGGCGGGATGCGCGGGCCTCCCGCCCGCCCGACATTCCGCATCCCGCGGCATCGCGCCGGCCGCCCGGCTCGGGATGCGGCACAGCGGGCACTCCCGGTCGGCGGAAGGGCCGGTATGCCGCATCCGGTGTGGATCACGGTCGGCCGCCGCCGTCCGCGGCTGGTCGGCCGTCAGCGGGCGCGGGCCGGGCGGTAGAGGGCGGTCGTCCGGGCGGCGAGCCGCTCCGCGGCGGCCGCGTCACCCGCCGCGGCCGTGAGCACCGCCGCGCCCGGCAGCAGCCGCGAGGCCAGCCGCAGCCCGAGCCAGCCGCCCGCCTGCGCGGCGAGCGGCGTCGCCAACCGCCACGCCGCCTCGGCCGCCCGGGGCCACGCGCCGTCCACCGGCGCGCCCGCCGACCGCACCGCGTCCAGCGCCGCGCGGGCCGTGCCGACGTCCGGGTGCACCTGGGTCAGCGCCAGCAACTCGGCCACCCGATCCGGGTCACCCGGGTCCCGACCGTAGGCCGCCGCCAGATGCAGCACCAGGTTCGCCTGGGTCCAAAGCACCGCCGCCAGCTCGGCCACCGGCGCGAACAGGCCGCTGCCCGCGGCGAGCGCCCCACCCGTACCGGCCAGCCGGACGAACCGCCGGGTCGCCAGCCGGGCCAACCCGTCGCCGTCCGCCTCCGGGTACCGGC
>NZ_JBSGJR010000716.1:0-3017 GCF_053605645.1 Micromonospora sp. NPDC003776 | reverse complement strand
GGCCGAGCCGGCGGATCGCCGCCGCGACGAGGTCGTCGGGCGGGGCCGCCACCTCGAGCACGACGCCGGCCTCGTCCGGCTCGAGGGGTTCCAGGATGGCGCGCTGGGAGTCGAGCAGGCTGGCCGGCATGTAGTGCCCGACCCGCCGGTCCAGACGCTCCCGGATCAGCTCGGCCGTCCCGTCCAGGTGCAGAAACTCCACCTCGGCGGGGCCCTGCCGCAGGACGTCCCGGTAGGAGCGCTTCAACGCCGAGCAGGTGACGATGGTGGAGACCCCCTCGGCGTGCCGGTCGGCCATCCAGGCGGCCAGGGTGCGCAGCCACGGCCAGCGCTGCGCGTCCTCCAGCGGAATGCCGGCGCGCATCTGGGCCACGTTGGCCGCGGAGTGGAACTCGTCCGCCTCGGCGAAGCGCAGCCCGGTCACCTCGGCGATGCCCCGCGCCACGGTCGTCTTGCCCGCCCCGGACACGCCCATCACCACGATGTGCCGGGTGGGCGGCCGCTCACCAGTCATGGACCGTGCCGTCCTTGAGGCGGTTGAACGGCAGGTACGCCGGCTGGTACGGGAACCGGGCGGCGGCCTCCTCGTCCAGCTCCACGCCCAGGCCGGGCTGCTCCCCCGGGTGCAGGTAGCCGTCGGCGAAGCTGAACGACTGCCGGAACACCTCGTTGGTCAGCGCGCCGTGCTGCATGTACTCCTGGATGCCGAAGTTGTGGATGGCCAGGTCCAGGTGGAGCGCGGCGGCCATGCCGACCGGCGAGATGTCGGTCGGGCCGTGGATGCCGGACTTGATCTGGTACTGGGCGGCGTAGTCGAGCAGCTTGCGCATGGCGGTGATGCCGCCGGTGTGGGTGACCGCGGACCGGACGTAGTCGATCAGCTGCTCGCGGATGAGCGTCTGGTAGTCCCAGACGGTGTTGAAGACCTCGCCGATGGCCAGCGGCGTGGTGGTGTGCTGGCGCACCAGGCGCAGCGCCTCCTGGTTCTCCGCCGGGGTGCAGTCCTCCAGCCAGAACAGGTCGTACGGTTCCAGCGCCTTGCCGAGCTTGGCCGCCTGGATGGGGGTCATCCGGTGGTGGCCGTCGTGCAGCAGCGGCAGCTCGGGGCCGAACTCGTTGCGGACCGCCTCGAAGACCCCGGGCAGGTGGCGCAGGTAGGCGCGGGTGTCCCAGTCCTCCTCGGCGGGCAGCGGGGTGCGCTGGGCGGGCTCGTAGTCGTAGCGCTTGCCGTCGACGCTGGGCTGGGTGGCGACGCCGTAGACGGCGTTGATGCCGGGCACCGAGGTCTGCACCCGGATGGAGCGGAAGCCCATCTCCAGGTGCCGGCGGATCGAGTCGAACAGCTCCGGCAGGTCCCGCCCGGAGGCGTGCCCGTACGCCATGATCCCGGTCCGGGAGGCGCCGCCGAGCAGCTGGTAGAGCGGCATCCCGGCGGCCTTGGCCTTGATGTCCCAGAGCGCCACGTCGACGGCCGCGATGGCGGCCATGGTGACCGGCCCGCGCCGCCAGTACGCCGACCGGTAGAGGAACTGCCAGGTGTCTTCGATGCGGTGCGGGTCGCGCCCGATCAGCAGGGGGACGACGTGGTCGGCCAGGTAGGACGCGACGGAGAGCTCGCGCCCGTTGAGGGTGCCGTCGCCCAGGCCGGTGATCCCCTCGTCCGTGGTGATCTTGAGAGTGACGAAGTTGCGGTCGGGACTGGAGACGATCACGTCCGCTGCGACGATCTTCACGCGCTTGCCTTTCTCGGGGTGGGATCAGCGAAGGGTGCTGCCGGGTTGCCGCCCGTCCAGCAGGGACAGTTCGTCCCGGCGCGGCAGGGCCTCCCAGTCGCCGTGGCCGGCGACGGCGAAGGCGCCCAGGGTGACCGCGCGGCGCAGCCGCCCCGCCAGGTCGAGGCCGTCCAGGTGCCCGGAGAGGTAGCCGGCGGTGAAGGCGTCCCCCGCGCCGACGGTGTCGACGGCGGTCACGGGCAGCGCCGCCGCCTCGACGCACCCCTGCCGGGTGTACGCGCGGGCGCCGTCGCCGCCGAGCTTCACCAGCACGGTCGACACGCCCCGGTCCAGCAGCCCGGCCACCACGGTCGGCTCGTTGGCGCCGTGGTCGCCGACCAGGTCCAGCTCGTCGTGGGAGGCGACCACGACCGAGGCATGGCCGGCGAGCGGGGTGAGCACCGCGCGGGCGGCGTCCCGGCTCCACAGCTTGGTCCGGTGGTTGACGTCGAGGCAGACCAGCGCGCCGGACCGGGCGGCGGCGCCGGCCGCCCACTCGGTGGCCGTCCGGGCGCTGTCGGACAGCGCCGGGGTGATCCCGGTCAGGTGCAGCACCCGGGTGCCGGCCGCCAGGGCGGGCCGCAGGTCGTCGACGGTCAGCGCCGAACCGGCCGAACCGGCCCGCTGGTAGATCACCCGGGTCAGGTCGGCGGTCCGCCGTTCCAGGAACATCAGCCCGGCCGGGCGGTCCGGGTCGCGCACGACGTGCCCGACGTCCACTCCTTCGGCGCGCAGCTGCCGGAGCAGGAACAGACCGAGCTCGTCGGCGCTGACCCGGCCGGCGAAGGCCGTGCGGTGGCCGAGCCGGGCCACGCCGATGGCCACGTTGGACTCGGCGCCGGCCAGGTGCGGGGTGAGCGGGCCGCCGGCGGTGATCGGCCCGGCCGAGCGCAGCGAGACCAGCGCCTCGCCGACGGTCAGCAGGTCCACGCCGCTCATGCGAGGGCGGCGAGGTAGGCGCGGGCCCGCTCGCGCAGGGCGTCGAGGTCCCCGCCGGAGGCGGCGTCGCCGACCAGCGGGCCGCCGACGCCGACGGCGATCGCCCCGGCGGCGAGGTAGCCGGGCAAGTCGGCCAGGCCGACCCCGCCGACCGCGACGAACGGGATGTCCGGGAACGGGTCGCGCAGCGCCTTCAGGTACGCCGGCCCGCCCAGCGACGCCGGGAACAGCTTCACCACGGCGGCGCCGGCCTGGACGGCGAGGTACGCCTCGGTCGGGGTGAGCGCCCCGGCGGCCACCGGCAGC
>NZ_JBSGJR010000715.1:0-3035 GCF_053605645.1 Micromonospora sp. NPDC003776 | reverse complement strand
CTTCATAACCGTGTCGGCGCGGGCCCCGCGCCCCCCGCCGGGGCGGGTGGCGGGGGGGGCGCGGGCCGACCTGGCCGTCTTCGGTGACGACGGCAGTTGCCTGGCGACCATGGTGGCCGGCCGGCTGGTGCACCGCCGCGCCTGACCGCCGATCTCGGCGTCCGGCACCACCGGCCTCGACTGGCGGGGCGCGTCAGCGCAGGTCAGGAGAACCACGTCCAGGTGCGGTCGGTGTCCCGACCGGTACCGAGAATCTGCGTCTCGTCGTACAGGACCTGAATGGTGCCGTCCGGCAGCGTCGCGACGCTGGCCTGTTGGTCGGAGTTGTTGGGCAGCGCGTCGCGCAACTCGGGGACGTCGACGTATCGGCCGTCGGCCACGAAGCCGAGTGGGCCGTATCGACTGACGACCACCAGGATGCCGCCACCGACCGCGGCCACCTCGGCGGTGTCGTCCGGCAGGGCGGGCCCCTGCTGCCAGCGGTCGCCCACCAGCCGCCACACCCCGTTCGGCCTGTCCGTCCGGACCAGCCAGACCTCGCGGCCGTCGGGTGAGAGGGTGAGGTGCCGCGCCTTCGCGACTGCCGGCAGTCTCCGCCAGCTGCCTCCGCGGTTGTTGCTGGTCACCACCGCCAGCCGGCCATCCTCGACGACGGTCAGCCAGAGCCGTCCGTCCGCGCCCTCGAACAGGGCGCTTTCGGAGTTGTGGGACAGGGTGACCGGCGGCTGGTGCGGCAGCCGGCTCCCGTCCAGCCGTAGCACCTTCAGCCGGTTACAGGTCACCATGCGGACGTCGCCCGTCCCCTGCGCGGAAGGGCAGCCGAGCCGTAGGCCGCCCGGGGTGGCGAAGGTGCGCATTGCCGCCTCGGGTGGCGAATCCGCCGGGTGGCTGGTCCAGGTGACCCCGCCGTCGACGGTGACGAGGTACCGCTCCCTCGTCATCACGGTCAGCGTCCCGCCGTCCCGGGGCACCAGCTGCACGGGGCCGTCCGGGGCCGCCGGCAGAGCGGTCCGCCGCCACGTCGCGCCGCCGTCGGTCGTCCGGGCGACGGTACGGCGGCAATCCCTGGCGGCCGGGTCGTTCGAGTCGCAGGTGTCGAAGAGCGCCCAGCCGGTCAGGCCGTCCACGAACCGCAGCGCGGTCAGCCTCCCCGGTACGCCCGGCAGCGCGACCTTGCGTTCAATCAGCTTCCCGCCGGGAGACGGCGAGCCGGTGGGGGTGGGACGCGGCTCGGGCGGGCCACCCCGGTGTGCGGCCACGTATCCGCCGGCGGACCCGGCGAGCAGCAGCGCCGCCAGGCTGGCCAACAGGCCCCGCCGGTGGCGGCGGCGGTCCCGGACCCGCCGCTGCGCCTCGGGTACGCCCGGCGGTCGGAACGTGTCCCGCGCCGCGGCCTCGAACTCGGCGAACATGTTCTCGATGGCGGTCTCAGGCACGGCCGTCCTCCGGTCCGGTCTCGGTGAAGTAGCCGGCCAGTGTGGCGCGGCCCCGGGAAAGCCAGGACCGAACCGTGCCCTCGGGGGCGCCGACCTGCTCGGCGATCTCGGCGACACTCAGCTGGGCCAGGTGGTGCAGCACGATCGCCCGACGCTGGTTGGCGGGCAGGGTGGCCAGCGCGCGGGTCAGCGCGACCCGGTCGGGTTGTGGCCCCGGCACGTGTTCCTCGCGTTGTCGGGCCAGGTACCGCACGCTGGTACGTATCCGGCGCAGCCGGCTGGTCGCCAGGTTCCAGGCCACCCGACGCACGAACGCCGACGGGTCGTCGTATCCGCTGATCCGGGTCCAGCGCTCCAACGTCCGGCAGAACGCCTCCTGGGTCAGGTCCTGCGCCTCGGCGTGGTCGCCCAGGTACGCGTAGAGCTGTACGGCGATGCGGTGGAAGTGGGCCTGGTAGAAGTCGGTGAAGTCCACCGGTGCTGCTGCCACGGACCGGGGTGGCCCGGTCTGCTGCCGTACGGTCATGGTGATCCTCTGTGGTCGGCGGGTTCCGCCCGTGTCACGTGTGGCCCGCCACATTCGCTGCACCCGATTCCCGGCAGACCGGTTGGCGGCCCGCGATCGGGCGTAACTTGGGGATCATGCCTGTGCCGAGTGATCCCAATCCCCGCCTCCAGTCGTACGCCGACCCGCAGCGCCTGGTCACCACGGAGTGGCTGGCCGAGCACCTGGGCGACGAGGGTCTCGTGGTGGTCGAGTCCGACGAGGACGTGCTCCTCTACGACACCGGCCACATCCCGGGTGCCGTCAAGGTCGACTGGCACACCGAGCTGAACGACCAGGTGACCCGGGACTACCTGGACGCGAAGAGCTTCGCCGAGCTGTGTGACGCAAAGGGCATCGGCCGGGACGACACGGTGGTCTTCTACGGCGACAACTTCAACTGGTGGGCCGCGTACGCCCTCTGGGTCTTCTCGCTCTTCGGCCACCCGGACGTCCGGCTGCTGGACGGGGGCCGGCAGAAGTGGATCGCCGAGGGGCGGGAGCTGACCCGGGAGAAGGCGACCCGGCCGCGCGCCGAATATCCGGTGCCGGCGCGGAACGATGCGCCGATCCGGGCGTACCGCGAGCAGGTGATGGCACACGTGGCGGCCGGCCGGCCGCTGGTCGACGTGCGCTCGCCGGGCGAGTACACCGGCGAGATGCTGCACATGCCGGACTACCCGCAGGAGGGCGCGCTGCGCGGCGGCCACATCCCGGGCGCGGTGAGCAAGCCGTGGAAGTCGGCCGCGAACGACGACGGCACCTTCAAGTCCGCCGACGAGATGCGCGGCATCTACGCCGACCAGCTCGGGCTGAGCCCGTCGGACGACATCGTGGCGTACTGCCGGATCGGTGAGCGGTCCAGCCACACCTGGTTCGTGCTGCACCACCTGCTGGGGTACCCGCAGGTGCGCAACTACGACGGCTCGTGGACCGAGTGGGGCAACCTGGTCCGGGCCCCCGTCGTGAAGGGCGACCAGCCGGGCGGTCTGGCCGGCTGACCCGGGGTCGCCCCCGTCCGACGTGTGGCGGCAGGTCGCGGTGTTCCCGAGGGG
>NZ_JBSGJR010000714.1:0-3046 GCF_053605645.1 Micromonospora sp. NPDC003776 | reverse complement strand
CGGCGGCCCTCCGGGGCCGGCCCGGCCGCCGGTGATCCCAGCGGTCAGCCGGTGACCGCGGCGGCCACCGCATACCCCAGGCCGGCCGCGCCCAGCCCGGCGACGAGGCTGGCCAACGCGTTGGCCACGGCGTGGAACCGCGCCCCTTCCCGGCTCAGCCGCAACGTCTCGTAGCTGAGCGTGGACCAGGTGGTCAGCGCGCCGCAGAAGCCGGTGCCGACGAGCGCGGCCACCGCCGGGGAGGCGGGCGCCGCCGCGGTGACCGCGCCGAGCACCAGCGACCCGAGCACGTTGACGGTCAGGGTGCCCCACGGGAAGGGCGAGTCGTGCCGGGCCTGCACCGCCCGGTCGGTCAGGTAGCGCAGCGGGGCGCCGAGCGCGGCGCCGAGCGCGATCAGCAGGACGGTCACCGGGCCTCCCCGCCGCCGGCCCGGGCCAGCAGCCGACCGGCCACCGCGTCCCCGGTCCAGACCGCCAGCAATGCGCCGACCAGGGTCGCCACCAGGTACGCCAGCGCCGTCCCGGGGGCGCCGGCGGCCACCGCCCGCTGCACGTCGACGACGTACGTGGAGAAGGTGGTGAAGCCGCCGAGCACGCCGACGCCGAGGAAGGGGCGGACCAGCGGGCCGGCCGGCCGGGCGGTGAGCACCGCCATCAGCACGCCGATCAGCAGGCAGCCGGCCAGGTTGACGCCGAAGGTGGCCCACGGGAAGCCGGTGGGCGGGTGCGGGAAGGCGGTCTGCGCCCCGGCCCGGGCCAGCGCGCCGAGCACGCCACCGGCCGCGATGGCGCCGAGCACCGCCGCCGGGTGGGCGGGCAGCTCGGTGCGGTCGGCGGGTACGTGCAGGTCGACGTCGGGGTCGACGCGGAACTCGTCGGGCCGGGTCACGGTGCCTCCCCACCAGTCAGGGCATCACTGGCAGGGACCGTTGGCGACGTCACGCGGTTCTCCCGGCGCGGCCCGGGACGGCGGGCCCCACCGCCGGTCCCGCCGAGCATAACGCCGGGCGCGGCGGTCCCGTCCGGCGCGTCCCGGGGTCCGCCGGCCTCGCGCCGGGTCCAGGAGAGAGGGCCCTTTCGTTCCACCGGGGGCCACTGTTTCCCGGTTCGAGCGCGATCATGAGCGATGCCGGGCGCGGGTCCGGGGCCGGCCGGTCAGGCGGCGGCGTCGACGGGTTCGCGGGTGGGCCGGACGTCGGCCGGCATCCGGCGGGCGTGCCGTTCGGCGATCAGGAGCACGGCGAGGCCGAGCAGGGTGAGCGCGGCGCCGGCCCAGATCGGGGCGGTGAAGCCGAGTCCGGCGCTGATGGTCAGCCCGCCGACCCAGGCGCCGAGCGCGTTGCCAAGGTTGAACGCGGCGATGTTGGCGCCGGAGGCGAGCGTCGGGGCCTGGTGCGCGTACCTCATGATCCGCATCTGCAGCGGCGGCACCGTGGCGAAGCCGAATCCGCCCATCAGCACCAGGGAGGCGATGGTCAGGGCCGCGCTGCCGGCGGTCAGGGCGAAGCCCACCAACACCGCGGTGAGCGCCGCCAGCACGGCGACCAACGTGCGGGAGAGCGACGCGTCGGCGGCCCGCCCGCCGGCCAGGTTGCCCACGAAGAGCCCGACGCCGAAGAGGACCAGCAGCCACGGCACCGTCCCGGTGGCGAAGCCGCTCACCTCGGTCAGCGTGTACGCGATGTAGGTGAAGGCGCCGAACATCCCGCCGAAGCCCAGGACGGTGATCACCAGCGAGAACCACACCTGCGGCCGGGTGAACGCCCGCAGCTCGCCGCGGAGCCCGCCGCCGGGCGCCGTGTCGGTGGCCGGCCCTCGGGCGGGCACCAGCAGCGCGAGTCCGACCAGCGCGACCAGCCCGATACCGGTGATCGCCCAGAAGGTGGCCCGCCAGCCGAGATGCTGGCCGAGGAGGGTGCCGAGCGGCACACCGAGCACGTTCGCGATGGTCAGCCCGGCGAACATCATCGCGATGGCGCCCGCCCGGCGGGCGGGCGGGACCAGCCCGGCCGCCACCACCGCGCCGATCCCGAAGAACGCGCCGTGGCACAGGGCGGCGACGATCCGGCCGGCCAGCATGGTGGCGTAGTCGCCGGCCACGGCGGAGAGCAGGTTGCCGGCGATGAAGAGCACCATCAGGCCGAGCAGGACGGGCTTGCGGGGCAGCCGGGTGACCGCGGCGGTGAGAGCGACCCCGCCGACGGCGACGCTGAGCGCGTACCCGGAGATCAGCCAGCCGGCGACCGACTCGGTGACCGCGAAGTCCGCGGCGACCTGGGGGAGCAATCCCATGATCACGAACTCGGTCAGCCCGATGCCGAACGCCCCGATGGCGAGGGCGACCAGGCCGCCGGGGAGGGCGGAGGTGCGCTGGGACATGAGGTACCCGTTTCCGTGCGACGAAGAATAAGAGGCGCGTGCAACTACCCGCGCCGACAACGAGATAGTTGCACGCGCCTGCTATCAGCGCAAGCGTGCTAGGCTGGGAGGCGTCCAGGTCACAGCGAGGGGGGCGCCATGGGGATCGGCGACGACGCGGTCGAGATCCGCGCGCAGGGCTGGCGTACGCTCGCCGCGCTGCACGGCCTGATCGAGACCGCCCTCGAACGGGCGCTCCAGGCCGAGCACGGCCTCTCCGTGGTCGAGTACACGGTGCTCGACGCGCTCTCCCGCCAGGACGGCTGGCACATGCGGATGCGGCAGTTGGCGCGCGCCGCGGCCCTCTCCGGTAGCGCCACCACGCGCCTGGTCACCCGCCTGGAGGACCGGGGTCTGCTCACCCGGGTCCTCTGCGCCGACGACCGGCGCGGCATCTACACCGAGCTGACGCCGGCAGGGTCCGACCTGCTCGCCCGCGCCCGGCCGACGCACGACCGGGTGCTGGCCGACGCCCTCGCCGAGGCCGAGCGGACCCCCGAACTGGCTCCCCTCGTGGGTGCCCTGCACCGGCTGCCGGTGGGCTGACCGGCCCAGATCGACGCGCGCTGGCGGAGCACCCCTGACGATCCGCTGACGGCGGCGCCCGTCCGGTCCACCGCCGGGCGGG
>NZ_JBSGJR010000713.1:0-3057 GCF_053605645.1 Micromonospora sp. NPDC003776 | reverse complement strand
GCCGTGGCTCACAGCCCCTCCGCCCGGTCCTCGCCGAGCGCGGTGAGCCGGTCCCGGAGCCGGGAGGCCTCCGCCGGCCGCAGGCCGGGCACCCGGGCGTCGCTCGCCGCGGCGGCGGTGTGCAGCTGCACGGTGGCCAGGTCGAAGGCGCGTTCCAGCGGACCCGCGGTGACGTCCACGAACTGCATCCGCGAGTACGGGACGATGGACAGCCGCCGGACCAGCAACCCGTGCCGGACCAGCAGGTCGTTCTCGCGTTCCGCGTACCCCCAGGCGTGCACCGCCCGGACGATGGTCACCACCCGCCAGCCGGTCAGCAGCACCGCCACGCCGAGCGCGGCGCCGAAGAGCCAGTGCCCGCTGACCGCCCAGCCGACGCCGAGTACCACCAGTCCGACGGCGAACAGCACGCCGAGCCGGATCAGCTCGACCCAGATCAGGTCACGGGAGATCGGCTGCCAGCGGACGGTGTCCGGCCAGGGCTCCAGCGGACCGGGCGGGGCCGCCGGGCCGGCGAGGTCGTCACCCGGCACCGGGCCGCGCTCGCTCACGTCACCGCCTCGCTTCGCCCGGGGCCGGCGGGACGCGCCACACTGCCGAGCTGACTGGCTCGCTCGCTCCGCTCGCTCACGCTTCGAGCGTAGGTGATCCGGGCACCGCGACCACCTCGCGCAGGAAGCCGCGGGCGTCGAGGAAATCGCCGAGGGACTCCCGGTGCTCGGCGCAGGCCAGCCAGGTCTTGCGCCGTTCGGGCTCGTGCAGGCGGGGATTGTTCCAGCGCAGCTCCCAGACGGCGGGGGCGCGACACCCGCGCGCCGAGCAGATCAGCGCGTCATCGCCGGGAGTGGGAAGGGTCACCGGGGCGAGTCTAGGGCCACGCGGTGAAAGGTTTAGCGCCGGGCGGCCACGGGGGGAGCCGCCCGGCGACGGGGTGAATCGTACACACGCCGGACCCCTTGTTGTCCACCCGTGTTCAGCGTTTTCCGCGCGCCGGGACGGCGTGGCAAAAATCGTCCCTCTCCCGGCCTCGGCTCTCAGCCGGGCATGACAGTCTTGATACGCATCACACCGCGACGACGACCAAGCTGTGGAGGACCGGTGGCCCAGCCGACCACGCCCGACGCCCCGAACCCGACCGAGGCCGTGCCGGACGCGCCGGCCCCGGTGGCCACCACCCCGGCGCAGGACGCCGGCCTGCTGGAGCGGGCGCTGTTCGAGATCAAGCGGGTGATCGTCGGCCAGGACCGGATGGTCGAGCGGATGTTCGTGGCCCTGCTCGCCCGGGGTCACTGCCTGCTGGAGGGGGTGCCCGGCGTGGCCAAGACCCTCGCCGTGGAGACCCTCGCCAAGGTGGTCGGCGGGTCGTTCGCCCGGGTCCAGTTCACCCCGGACCTGGTCCCCGCCGACATCATGGGCACCCGCATCTACCGGCAGTCCAGCGAGAAGTTCGACGTCGAACTGGGCCCGGTGTTCGTCAACTTCCTGCTCGCCGACGAGATCAACCGCGCTCCGGCGAAGGTGCAGTCGGCGCTGCTGGAGGTGATGAGCGAGCGGCAGGTCTCCATCGGCGGGGAGAGCCACCGGGTGCCCGACCCGTTCCTGGTGATGGCCACCCAGAACCCGATCGAGCAGGAGGGGGTGTATCCGCTGCCGGAGGCGCAGCGGGATCGCTTCCTGATGAAGATCCTGGTCGGCTATCCGACCGACGCCGAGGAGCGGGAGATCGTCTACCGGATGGGCGTCGCCGCGCCCGAGCCGGCCCGGGTCTTCGACACCGCCGACCTGATCGCCCTCCAGCACAAGGCCGACCAGGTCTTCGTGCACAACGCGCTGGTCGACTACGCGGTCCGGCTGGTGCTCGCCACCCGGGCCCCCGCCGAGCACGGCATGCCCGACGTCGCGCAGCTCATCCAGTACGGGGCCAGCCCGCGGGCCTCGCTCGGCCTGGTCCGGGCCACCCGGGCGCTGGCGCTGCTGCGCGGCCGGGACTACGCGCTGCCGCAGGACGTGCAGGACATCGCCCCGGACATCCTGCGCCACCGGCTGGTGCTCAGCTACGACGCGCTCGCCGACGACGTACCGGCCGACCACATCGTCCACCGGGTGATGTCGACCATCCCGCTGCCGGCGGTCGCGCCCCGGCAGCAGGCCACGCCGCCGCCACCGGCCGTGCCGAACGCCGCCGGCTGGCCCGGGCAGCGGCCGTGAGCCAACCCACCCGACTGCCGGCCAGCGGCGACCGGTCCGGCGCCGTGCTGTCCCGGCTGCAACTGCTGGTCACCCGCAAGCTGGACGGGCTGCTCCAGGGCGACTACGCCGGGCTGCTGCCCGGGCCGGGCAGCGAGGCGGGGGAGTCCCGCGAGTACCGCCCCGGCGACGACGTACGCCGGATGGACTGGCCGGTGACCGCGCGGACCACGATGCCGCACGTGCGGCGTACGGTGGCCGACCGGGAGCTGGAGACCTGGCTGGCGGTGGACCTGTCGGCGAGCCTGGACTTCGGCACCGGGAAGTGGCTCAAGCGCGACGTGGTGGTGGCCGCCGCGGCGGCCCTGGTCCACCTGACCGTCCGGGGTGGCAACCGGATCGGCGCGGTGGTGGGCACCGGCGGCCCGGTGCCCGCGCGGGCCGGGCGGTGGCGCGGCACGCCCCCGACCCCGGGTCCGGGCACCCTGGTGCGGCTGCCGGCCCGGGCCGGGCGCAAGGAGGCGCAGGGCCTGCTGCGCGCCATCGCCGGCACCGAGATCCGCCCCGGCCGCAGTGATCTCGGCACGCTGGTCGACATGCTCAACCGGCCGCCTCGCCGGCGCGGCGTGGCCGTGGTGATCTCCGACTTCCTCGCGCCGCCGTCGCAGTGGGGCCGGCCGATCCGTAAGCTGCGGGTCCGGCACGACGTGCTGGCGATCGAGGTGGTCGACCCGCGCGAGCTGGAGCTGCCCGACGTGGGGGTGCTGCCGGTGGTCGATCCGGAGACGGGCGAGCTGCACGAGGTGCAGACCGCCGATCCGGGCCTGCGCCAGCGGTACGCCGACGCGGCGGCCGCCCAGCGCGCGGCGG
>NZ_JBSGJR010000712.1:0-3058 GCF_053605645.1 Micromonospora sp. NPDC003776 | reverse complement strand
GGTGGCGAGTACCAGTGGCGCCGCGAGGGCGAGCTGCACCTGTTCAACCCGGAGACGGTCTTCCTGCTCCAGCACGCCACCCGCAGCCGCCAGTACGACGTGTTCCGGCAGTACACCGCGAAGGTCGACGAGCTGGCCGCCCGGGCCGGCTCGCTGCGCGGCCTGTTCACCCTGCGCGCCGGCGTACGGTCGCCGGTGCCGTTGGACGAGGTGGAGCCGGCCGGCGAGATCGTCAAGCGGTTCGCCACCGGCGCCATGTCGTACGGGTCGATCTCGGCGGAGGCGCACGAGACCCTGGCCATCGCGATGAACCGCCTCGGCGGCAAGTCCAACACCGGCGAGGGCGGCGAGGACGTCGACCGGCTGCTCGACCCCGAGCGCCGCTCGGCGGTCAAGCAGATCGCCAGCGGCCGGTTCGGGGTGACCAGCGAATACCTGGTCAACGCCGACGACCTGCAGATCAAGATGGCGCAGGGCGCCAAGCCCGGCGAGGGCGGCCAGCTGCCCGGCAACAAGGTCTGGCCGTGGATCGCCCGGACCCGGCACGCCACTCCCGGCGTCGGCCTGATCTCGCCGCCGCCGCACCACGACATCTACTCCATCGAGGACCTGGCCCAGCTCGTCCACGACCTGAAGTCCGTGAACCCGGCCGCCCGGGTGCACGTCAAGCTGGTCAGCGAGGTCGGCGTGGGCACCGTCGCGGCGGGCGTCGCCAAGCTCAAGGCCGACGTCATCCTGATCTCCGGCCACGACGGCGGCACCGGCGCGTCCCCGCTCAACTCGCTCAAGCACGCCGGCACCCCGTGGGAGCTGGGCCTGGCCGAGGCCCAGCAGACGCTGCTGCTCAACAAGCTCCGCGACCGGGTGACCGTGCAGGTCGACGGCCAGCTCAAGACCGGCCGGGACGTGCTGATCGCGGCGTTGCTCGGGGCGGAGGAGTTCGGCTTCGCCACCGCCCCGCTGATCGTCGAGGGCTGCGTGATGATGCGGGTCTGCCACCTGGACACCTGCCCGGTCGGCATCGCCACCCAGAACCCGGTGCTGCGCGAGCGCTTCACCGGCAAGCCGGAGTTCGTGGAGAACTTCTTCCTCTTCCTCGCCGAGGAGGTCCGGGGTCTCCTCGCCGAGCTGGGCTTCCGCAGCATCGAGGAGGCGATCGGGCACACCGAGCTGCTCGACGTCACCGGCGCGATCGACCACTGGAAGGGCCACGGACTCGACCTCAGCCGGGTGCTGCACCTGCCGGAGCTGCCCGAGGGTGCGGCGCGGCGCGGGATCCGGCCGCAGGACCACGGCCTGGAACGTGCCCTGGACAACCAGCTCATCGCGATGGCCGAGCCGGCCCTGCGGGGCGGCGGCCCGGTCCGGATCGAGCTGACCGTCCGCAACGAGCACCGCAGCGTCGGGGCGATGCTCGGCGGCGAGGTGACCCGCCGGTTCGGCGGCGCCGGGCTGCCCGCCGACACCATCGAGATCCTGCTGCACGGCACCGCCGGGCAGTCGTTCGGCGCGTTCCTGCCGCGCGGGGTCACCCTGCGCCTGGTCGGGGACGCCAACGACTACGTCGGCAAGGGCCTCTCCGGCGGCCGGATCGTGGTCCGTCCGGACGAGGTCGCGCCGTTCGTCGGCGAGGCCGCCGGGCCGGGGGAGCGGGCCGAGGACCAGATCATCGCCGGCAACACCATCCTCTACGGTGCGACCGGCGGCGAGGTGTTCCTGCGCGGCCGGGTCGGCGAGCGGTTCGCGGTGCGCAACTCCGGGGCGGTGGCCGTCGTCGAGGGCGTCGGCGACCACGGCTGCGAGTACATGACCGGCGGCACGGTGGTGGTGCTGGGCCCGACCGGGCGCAACTTCGCCGCCGGCATGTCCGGCGGTACCGCGTTCGTGCACCGGCTGGACCGGCGGCTGGTCAACGCCGAGCTGGTCGACCTGTCGCCGCTGCGTGACGAGGAGCGGGACCGGCTGCACGAGCTCGTCCAGCGGCACTTCGCCGAGACCGACTCGGCGGTCGCCGAGGAGCTGCTCAAGCGCTGGCCGGAGGCGGTGGAGGAGTTCACCGCCGTGGTGCCCCGCGACTACCGCCGGGTGCTGGAGATCATGCGGGCCGCCGAAGCCGCCGGCCACGACGTCGACGACGCGGTGATGAGTGCCCTCGCAGCACCGTCGGCCGCGCCGGTGCCGCCCGCCCCGCGGGCGGTCGCCCAGGAGGTGGCTCGTGCCTGACCCGAACGGTTTCCTGCGCTACGACCGGCGGCTGCCGGCCCGCCGGCCGGTGCCGGTGCGGATCATGGACTGGCGGGAGGTGTACCCGCCGGCCGGCGAGGAGCTGATCCGCGAGCAGGCCACCCGGTGCATGGACTGCGGTATCCCGTTCTGCCACGATGGCTGCCCGCTGGGCAACCGCATCCCGGACTGGAACGACCTGGTCCGCACCGGCAACTGGGACGCCGCGGTGGAGTCGCTGCACGCCACCAACAACTTCCCCGAGTTCACCGGCCGGCTCTGCCCGGCGCCCTGCGAGGCGGCCTGCGTGCTCGGCCTCGGCGGCCAGCAGCCGGTCACCATCAAGCAGGTCGAGGTGGAGATCGCGGACGCGGCGGTGGCCGGCGGTGGGCTGCGGCCGCGTCCGGCCCCGGCACCGACCGGGAAGTCCGTCGCCGTGGTCGGCTCCGGCCCCGCCGGGCTGGCCGCCGCGCAGCAGCTCGCCCGCGCCGGGCACACCGTCACCGTGTACGAGCGGGACGACGCGCTCGGCGGCCTGCTCCGGTACGGCATCCCGGACTTCAAGCTGGAGAAGCACCACATCGACCGGCGGGTGGCCCAGCTCGCCGCCGAGGGGGTGCGCTTCCGCACCGGGGTGAACGTCGGCGTCGACGTGACCGCCGAGCAGTTGCGCGCCGAGCACGACGCGGTGCTGCTCGCCTGCGGGGCTCTGCAGGGCCGGGACACCCCGGAGACGCCGGGCCGGGCGCTGCGCGGCGTACACCAGGCGATGGCGCACCTGGTCGCGGCCAATCGGGTCGTCGCGGCGGCCGGAGAGGGCCGGCCGGCGCTGGCC
>NZ_JBSGJR010000711.1:0-3067 GCF_053605645.1 Micromonospora sp. NPDC003776 | reverse complement strand
GCCAGGGCGACGCCGCCGAGCGCGCCCACCGAGACGGCCAGCGCGGTTCCGCTCGTGCCGGGGTAGGGGCGGCCCGGGCCGTACGCGAGCACCGGGTCCTGCCAGACGGCGAGCGTGAGGGCGATACCCACCCCGATCACGGCGGCCCAGCGGAGCAGGCGGCTGACGGTCGGCGTCATCACGGTCACCTCACGCCCGGGGTGCGGTTCGACGGAGAGTGGCGCGCGACGGGAGCGAGGTGTGGGGGGACCGAACTCCCGCCGCGCGCACGCTCCACCGACCGGATGGTGTTACGGGGCGTCCCGGCCGGTGGAACTGATGGGTTCGGTTCTGATCCTGACAGTCCGGGACGGCCGATCGGCCGTCGTTAACCCTTATCTAAGGAAGACTTGCGCCGGTCCACAGCCGAGCCCGTCAACGGGGTCGCGGCCACCGGCGCCCGCCGCTCTTCTGCTCCCGCCCGTCCCGGGCCATCCGGCCGACCAGCCCGAACCGGCTGACCTGCCGGGGAATCGCCTCCGGGTCGGCGAGCAGCATCACCACGCTGGCCCCGCCCAGCCCGGCCCGGTCGATGCTGACCGATCCGTTGGCCTGCAACGCGACCCGTTTGGCGATGTCCAGCCCGAGGCCGGTGGAGCCCCGGTCGCTGGCGCCGCGACGCAGCGCCCGGTCGGGGTCGGCGATGCCCGGGCCGGCGTCGTCGATCCGGATCGCCACCCAGCCGTCCCGCCGGCTCACCGCCACCTCGAACGCGGTGCCCTGCGGCGTGTAGCGGAAGACGTTGCCGATCACCGCGTCGAGGGCGGCGGCCAGCTCGGCCCGGGGCACCGGCGCCGGGATCCGCAGCTGGGCGCCGACCACCCGGTGCGGCCGGTTCTGGTCGCCGGCCAGCGCGGACCAGAACACCATCCGGTCCCGGACCACCTCGCTGACGTCGCAGCTGGCCGGGCCGGTCTCCTGGCCGACCGCCTTGCGGGTGGTCTTGATCAGCTGGTCGACCTCGCCCTCCAGCGTGACGATGGCCTGCCGGATCCGCCGGATGCCGCGGCGGCGGTCCAGTTCCGCCTCGCTGAACGTGCCGATGCTGGTGTCGTCGGACTCCAGCGCCTCGGCGTCCAGCCGCAACGCGGTCAGCGGGGTGCGCAGGCGGTGGGAGAGGTCCGCCACCAGTTCCCGCTCGTCGGCGCGCAGCGCGACCAGGTGCTCCGCCATCCGGTTGAAGGCGTGGCCCAGCTCGGCCAGCTCCCGGGGGCCGGTGGGTTCGACCCGTACCGCGAGGTCGCCGTCGCCGACCGCGAGCGCCGCCTTGACCAGGTCCCCGGTGGCGTCCGCGGTGCGGGCGGCGACCCGGTCAACCACGATCACCGCGGCCCCGACCAGCGCCACCGCCACGGTGAGCAGCAGCAGCCACCGAGCTCCGCCGCCCTCGTCGAGCACCCGGTCGGGGACGAAGACCTCCACCACGGCGACCTTGTCGCCGAGCACCACCGGGTCCAGCCGCAGCACGCCGCCCGGCACCTCGGTGACCACCGAGTGCCGCTCCGCCGCGGCCCGGGCCAGCGTCGCCGTGTCGGCCCGGCCGCGGGACTCGTCGTCGCCGATGCCGTGCACCACCGGTCGCAGCGCCGGGTCGTCCCCGCTGGCCGCCACCGCCCGGCGGACGACTGCCGGGTCGGTGCTGACGGCGAGGGCGCCGGTGACCAGGGCGGCCCGCCGGGCCGCGTCGGCCAGCCGGTCGTCGCGGGAGCGGTCGCCGAGGGTGATCCCGAGGGGGATGAGGAAGGCGAGCGCGACGAGGCTGCACATGCCGGCCGTGAGCCAGGCCAGCGCCGGCCTCAGTCCGGCGCCACCAGCCGGAAGCCGACCCCCCGCACGGTGCGCAGGTAGCGCGGCTTCGCCGCGGACTCGCCCATTTTGCGACGCAGCCAGTACAGATGAACGTCGATTGTCTGGTCCTCGCCGACCGATGGCTGCCGCCATACCTCCTCCAAGAGTTCCCGCCGGGACACTACCCGGCCGGGACGTGCGGCGAGATACGCCAGCAGGTCGAATTCCTTGCGGGTCAGCGCGAGCGGTTCGCCGTCCAGCACCGCGCTGCGCTCGCCGACGTCGACCCGCAGCCCGCCCACCGTGTGCACGGCCGGCTGCACCGACCGGCTGGCCCGGCCGGCCCGGCGCAGCACCGTGGTGATCCGGGCGTCCAGGTGCGCGCCGGTGAACGGCTTGACCATGTAGTCGTCGGCGCCGGCCCGGAGCAGCCGGACCACGGACTGCTCGTCGTCGCGGGCGGTGGCGATGATGATCGGCACGTCGGTGATGCCGCGCAGCATGCGCAGCGCGTCGGAGCCGTCCAGGTCGGGCAGGCCGAGGTCGAGCACGACCAGGTCCGGCGTCTCGGCGGCGACCCGGCGCAGGGCGTCGAGCGCCGTGCCGACGGCGTGTACGGCGTGCCCCCGGTCGGTGAGGGACCGCAGCATCGCGCCGCGTACGACGTGATCGTCTTCGACCAGGAGGACGGTTGCCACGTCAGCACCGTACTCGGCGTGGCAAGTCGATCGCGTTGCGGCACTCTGCGGAACCGGGCAAGCTGGGACGGCGATGACGTTCACCCTCTTCCCCGACACCCGCCTCACGCTCGCCCGCGACTCGCTCGCCGGCCTCTCGGTCGGCGACGCCCTCGGTTCCCAGTTCTTCGTCCCCGGCCGGCACCCGGCGGACCTGGCCGCCGGTCGGCTGCCCGCGCCACCCTGGCAGTGGACGGACGACACCGAGATGGCCTGTTCGGTGGTGGCCGAGCTGGACCGGGCCGGGCGGATCGACCGGGACCGGTTGGCGCTCGCGTTCGCCGAGCGCTGCGAGCCGTACCGGGGTTACGGGCCGGGCGCGGTGACCATCCTGCGGCTGATCCGGACCGGCACCCCGTGGCCGGTCGCCGCCGCGTCCGCGTTCGACGGGCAGGGCTCCTGCGGCAACGGCGCCGCCATGCGGGTCGCCCCGCTCGGCGCCTGGTACGCCGACTCGCCCCGACGCGCCGCCGACCAGGCCCGCGCCGCCGCCGAGGTGACCC
>NZ_JBSGJR010000710.1:0-3086 GCF_053605645.1 Micromonospora sp. NPDC003776 | reverse complement strand
GGTCACCGTGCCGGCGCTCGGCCTCGCCGCGGTCCGCCCGGCCCCGGCACCCGAACCGGCCGCCGCGGCGGGAACACCGGTCACCGTGACCGGCCGGACCGTCGACAACGGGCTGCTGCGGGTCGAGGTGGCCGAGGACGGCACCCTGGCGCTGTCCACCCCGGACGGGCTGCGCGTCGACGGGGTGGGTCGGCTGGTCGACGGCGGCGACGTCGGGGACAGCTACAACTACGCGCCGCCGGCCGCCGACGAGCTGGTCGACAAGCCCCGGGCGGTACGCACCGTGGTGGTGCACGACGGGCCGGTGGTCGCCGTGCTGGACGTGGTCCGCGAGTACCGCTGGCCGGTCGGCGCCGACGTGGACGCCGGCTCGCGCCGGGTGGAACACGAGACCACCGTCGTCACCACCCGGGTGGAGGTCCGGGCCGGCGAGCCGTTCGCCCGGCTGCGGCTGGACTTCGACAACCGCTGCGACGACCACCGGGTACGACTGCACCTGCCGCTGCCCTCGGCGGCCCGCGCGTCGTACGCCGAGGGCCAGTTCGCGGTCGTCGAGCGCGGCCTGACCGCCGAGGGCGGCGGCGGCGAGGTGCCGCTGCCGACGTTCCCCGCCAACGGGTTCGTCGCCGCCGGTGGCGCCGAGGGGTCCCTCGCCGTCCTGCTGACCCAGCCCACCGAGTACGAGCTGACCGACTCCGGCCGGGAGCTGGCCGTCACCGTGCTGCGGTCGATCGGGATGCTGTCGCGCAACCGGCACGCCCTGCGCGACGAGCCCGCCGGCCCGCAGCTGCCCACCCCGCAGGCGCAGTGCCGGGGCGCGCGCAGCGTCGAGCTGGCGGTGCTGCCGTTCCGGGGCGACCGGGACACCGCCGGGGTGGCGGCCGCGGCCGAGGCGTACCGGCACGAGCCGCTGGCCTTCCCCGGCGGCGGTGACCCGTCGGCCGGGCTGCCCGAGCCGGTGACCGGCCTGACGGTCGGCGGGGACGGCGTCACGCTGACCAGCGTCCGGGACCGCGACGGCCGGATCGAGCTGCGGGTGGTGGCCAGCCGCGACACCGAGGCGGTCCTCGCCGCCGGCCGGGGCGTACGCGCGGCGTGCCGGGCCGACCTGCGCGGGCGACCCGGGGCGGCGCTGCCGGTCGACGACGGCGGGCCGGTCCGGCTGCCGCTGCGGGCGTGGGAGATCGCCACGGTGCAGCTCGACCGGGGCTGAGGCGGGTCCGGGGCGGCCGTGCCCCGGCCCTCAGGCCGCCGGGGTGACCGCGCGCAGCCAGGCCTGGGCGATGAGCGCGTGCCCGAACGGGGTCGGGTGCACCCCGTCGCGGGTCCACACCCGCGCGTCCACGCCGGCGGTCTGGAACAGCTCGTCCACCGCGACCAGGGTCGCGTCGAACTCGGCGGCCAGCCGGCGCACCACGTCGACCTTCGGGTCCAGGTCCTCGCGCCAGCGGCGCTGCGCGTCGTCGAGCGGGACGAGGAAGGGTTCGACCAGGATGATCCGCGCGCCCAGCCGGCGGGTGGCCGTCAGGATGTGCCGGTAGTCGCGAGCGAAGTCGGCGGCGCTGGTGGGGTCGTCCCGGTCGTAACGGCGCCACGTGTCGTTGACGCCGACGAGGATCGACACCACGGCCGGGCGCAGGGCCACGCAGTCGGCCTCCCAGCGGGCGCGCAGGTCGCGTACCCGGTCGCCGCCGACACCGCGGTTGACGAAGCCGGCCCGGTGGCCCGGGTGGCGGGCGGTGAACCAGGCGGCGGCCATCATCGCGTACCCGGTGCCGAGGTCGTCGCCGCAGGTCCGCTCCCGGCCGGCGTCGGTGATGCTGTCGCCGATGAACAGCACCCGGCCGCCCGGTGGCACCTCCACGGTCATCCGTCCGTCCCCTCCCCGCTCGACGCCCCTTCCATGATCATGCCGTAGCCGACCGGACGTCCGGCGGCCGGCTCCCGTCCGGTCCGCGAGAAAAATTTCTCCGTCCGGCTGTTGCATTCCGCGGGCCGACGCCGATCAAGCACTCGTGGCACAGCGGTGGTCGGGGTGTGAAAACCACCCCACGTCGCCCCTGGCCGTTGCTTTCCGCCCACAAACGGTGGTTGACTCCCCCACCATGCCAGAGCCGATCATCACGGACAGGCCGGTAATTTCGTGAGAAGCACCGACATCACCCCAGCAACCCCGGCGGGCCGACGCCGGGCCACCTGGCGGCAGCGGGCGGCGCGCTGGTTGGACCCGACCGTCGCCCAGTGGGCCGTCCCCCCACCGGAGACCCCCGCACCCCCACCGCCGCCCGAGGACCGCCCCGGCCCCTGGCCCGCCATCTGCGAGCAGTTCGCGATGCGGATCCTCGCCTCGGCCTACCAGATGGGCACCCACCTGGAAGCCGTCGAATCCGACGAGCAGGACCCCGAACGCCTCGAACGGCTCTACCGCATCGACCACGCGAACACCCGGATCCGCCGCCACGCGGAAAACCTCCAGGTCCTGCTCGGCCGCCGCGTCGAGGACGCCGACCCGCAGACGGTCACCCTGGTCGACGTGGTCCGCGCCGCCACCTCCGCCGTCGAGCACTACCCCCGGATCCGGGTCGGCCACGTCGTCGACCTGGCGGTGGTCGAGTTCGCCGCCGACGACGTCATCCGGGTCCTCACCGAACTGCTCGACAACGCCACCCGGTTCTCCCCACCCACCTCCCCGGTGATCGTCTCCGGCTTCATCACCGAGGACGGCAGCGTCCTGCTGCGCATCGAGGACGCCGGTGTGGGCCTGCACCCGGACCACCTCACCCAGCTCAACGCCCTGCTCGGCGGCGCGCCGGTCACCCCGGCCACCCTCGACCCGGCCGCCCACCTCGGCCTGGCCGTCGTGGCCCACCTGGCGGCCGCCCACCGGCTGCGGGTCACCCTCACCAACCGGCCCTCCGGCGGCACCACGGCCACCCTGCTGGTCCCCGGCGCGCTGCTCTGCGAGATCCCCACCACGCCGGACCCGGCCGGCGACGCGTCCTGGCCGGCGGCACCCCGCCCGGACCAGACCGCCGCCCCGTGGCCGCCGCCCGGCCCGGCCCCGGCCCGCACCACCGCCCCGCCGG
>NZ_JBSGJR010000709.1:0-3088 GCF_053605645.1 Micromonospora sp. NPDC003776 | reverse complement strand
GTTGCCTCCGCACTCGCCGATGATGCCGGGCACTCCGTTGCGGAGGGCCGCGCTCATGACGTTCTCACCGACCGCCGCATCGACAACCGGACGAGGACCGCCACCGCGACGCTCAGCGCCACCAGGACGTCGAGGCTGAGCGCGAACGCGTGCGGGAACGATCCGCTGCCGAGCGCGCCGTAGAACAGACTGCCGATCAGGGCCACGCCGACGGCGTTGCCGGCCTGCTGAGCCGTGGACAGCACCCCCGAGGCCGCCGCCGCGTGCCGGGCGGCCACCCCGGCCATGACGATCGAGGGCAGTGGCGCCACCACGAAGCCCATGCCCGCGCCGGCCACCACGAGCCCCGGCAGCAGCCAGCCGATCGGCGCGTCCGCGGCGAGGGCGAGCAGCCCGTACCCCGCCGCGACCACCAGCGTGCCGACGGTGAGGGTGCGGCGGCCCGCCCGGGCGGCGAACCGGCCGGACAGCATCGAGGTGACCAGGTATCCGACGCCGAGCGGCACGAAGAGCAGCCCGGACGCGAGCGCCGACCGGTCGCGCCCGTCCTGCAGGTACACCGCCAGCACCAGGAAGAACGACGCCATCGTGAGCTGGAAGGCGAGGCTGACCAGTACCCCCACGGTGTACGCCCGGTCGCTGAACAGGCGGGGGTCCACCAGCGGCGCGCCGCCCCGCGCGGCCAGCCGGCGTTGGTACAGCGCGAACGCGACCAGCGGCGGCAGGGCCGCCAGGCACCACCCGGCCCGCTCGCCGGCCACCAGCGGGTACACGATGGCGATCAGGCCGAGGGAGACCAGGACCGTGCCGACCAGATCCAGGCGGGCACCGGCCGCGGCGCGCGACTCGGGCACCAGGCGCCGGCTGGCCGCCACCGTCACCACGCCGACCGGCACGTTGATCAGGAAGATGCTGCGCCAGCCGAGACCCGCGACGTCCGCACGGATCAACAGCCCGCCGATGAGCTGCCCGAACACCGCACCGAGCCCCACCGCCACGCCATAGGCGCTGAACGCGCGCACCCGCCGGGCACCGGTGTAGACGGTGTTGATGATGGCGAGCACCTGCGGCATCAGCAGCGCGGCGGCGACACCCTGCACGACCCGGCCGGCGACCAGCATGCCGGCGCTCGGCGCCAGCCCGCACGCCGCCGAGGCGAGCGTGAACAGGCCGAGCCCGTACGCGTACAGCCGGCGCCGGCCGTACAGGTCGCCCAGCCGGCCACCGGTGATGAGACCCGCGGCCAGCGCCAGCCCGAACCCGGCGACCACCCACTGCACCGCCGACGGCCCGGCCCGCAGGTCCACCTGGATCGACGGGATCGCCACGTTGACGATGAAGAAGTCCAACAGGGTGACGAACGTGCCGGTCAGCAGCACCAGCAGGGCGCCCCAGCCGGTCTCGGCCCGGGCCGACGGCGGGGCCGCCGGCGCGGCGAGGGTGTTCATGGTTCGTGCCTCCAGCGTCGTCATGCCGGAACCTTGTCCAGGAAGCCGTGGATCGCGGCGATGGTGCCCTCGGCGGTGAGCACGGCGACGTCGAAGCCGACGACGAGCGGCTCGCTGTCGTCCGTGCCGAGGGTCCAGGTGAACCGGGCGATGTCGTGGTGCGCGTCCACCGGGCCGAGGCTGAACCGCAGCCCGGGGAACTGTCCCTGCACGGCGGCGATGGTCGCGTCGATCGCGTCCCGGCCCTCGGCGACCGCCAGCGGGTCGGTGTACCGGCCGTGCTCGGCCCACACCTCGTCGATCAGCGCCCGCCGCCGGGCCGGGTCCGTCTCGTTCCAGCTCTCGATGTACCGATCGATGACCGTCATGACGTTCCTCCATGTCGTTTGTGGTGCAACGAACGTTATGGAGCCGGGCCGGCAGCGGAATCTGTCACGCATCAGTACATCCGTCGGTGGGCCTCGGTAACGTCTCGGCCATGCTGTACGGGCGGGACGCGGAGCTGGCGGTGCTCGGCAAGCTGCTGGACACCGTGCGGGGTGGCGCCAGCGGCGCGCTGGTGCTGCGCGGTGAGCCGGGCATCGGCAAGACTGCGCTGCTCGCGCACGCCGACGCGGCGGGGCTGCGGGTGCTGCGCGGGGTCGGCGTGGAGTCCGAGGCCGAGCTGCCGTTCGCGGGCCTGCACCTGCTGCTGCACCCGGCGCTCGATCGGCTCGATGCGTTGCCGGCGGTGCAGGCCGAGGCCTTGCGCGGCGCGCTGGGGCTGGCCGCGGGCGGCGCGCCCGATCGGTTCCTGGTCGGCCTCGCGGTGCTGTCGCTGCTGTCCGAGCTGGCCGACGGCGGCCCGCTGCTGGCCGTCGTCGACGACGCCCAGTGGCTGGACCGGGCGTCCGCCGACGCGCTGCTGTTCACCGCGCGCCGGCTCGGCGCCGAGCCGGTCGGCCTGCTCTTCGCCGCCCGCACCGACGGCTTCCCGGCGCCCGGTGTTCCGGAGCTGTCGCTGTCCGGGCTGGACCCGTCCGCCGCGGCGGCGCTGCTGGCCGAGCACGCCGCCGGCCTGGACGCCGGCGGGCGGTACCGGGTGCTCGCCGAGGCGGTCGGCAACCCGCTCGCGCTGATCGAGCTGCCGGCGGCCGCGGTGTCCGCCGGCGGGGCGCTGCCGGATCGGCTCCGCGAGGCGTTCCAGGCCCGGGTGCGGACCCTGCCGGAGAGCGTGCGCACCGTGTTGGAGGTGGTCGCCGCCGATGACACCGGCGACCTCGGTGTGCTGCTGCGCGCCGCCGGCAAGCTGGGCGCCGGCGGCGCCGACCTGGACGCCGCGGTGCGGGCCGGCCTGGTTACCGCGGAGGCGACCGTGTCCTTCCGGCACCCGCTGGTGAGGGCCGCGGTGTGGCACGGCACGCCGCCCGGCCGCAGGATCGCCGTGCACGACGCGTTGGCCGTCGCGTTGGACCGCCCCGGCGACGCCGACCGCCGTGCCTGGCACCTCGCGTCGGCGACCATCGGCACCGACGAGCGGGTCGCCGCCGAGCTGGAACGCACGGCGGCGTGGGCCGGTGAGCGCAGCGGGCACGCCGCCGCGGCCGCCGCGTACGAGCGGGCCGCGCAGCTCACCGCCGACCCCGCCGCCCACCTGCGCC
>NZ_JBSGJR010000708.1:0-3089 GCF_053605645.1 Micromonospora sp. NPDC003776 | reverse complement strand
TCGCGCTGGTCGCGGCCGCGGCGGTCCGCCGCGGCCGGGCACTGGACGTGGCCGGAGGGCTGGCGCTGGCCGCCGAGTCCGCGTTGACCAAGTTCGGCTACTTCCACGCGGGCACCGCCTCGGCGGCGGACCCGAAGTACACGGTGGTGCCGCGGCGCGCGCAGGCCGGCGCGGCGAACCGGTGTGTGAGCGCCCCGGCCGGGTAGTGAGACGTTCGCGAGCAGGACAGGTGGAGGAGCGATGAGCGACGGTCAACCCCGCTGGGACGGGCGCCGGGCCAGCCCGACGGAACGGCTGGCGGCGGACGTGGCGGACGTGGTCCGGGAGGAGGTCCGGGCCGTCCGCAGCCAGGTGACCGAGGCCGCCCGCCCGGCCGGCGTGGGCATCGCCCTGCTGGCCGCCGCCGGTGGCTGTCTGGTGCTCGGCGCCGGGGCGGCGTCGACCACGGTGCTGCGCATGCTGGAGACGGTGCTGCCGCGTCGCCTGGCCGCCGCCGGACTCACCGCCGGCTACCTGATGACGGCGGTGGTGCTCGGGCGGATGGGGCTGGCGCAGCTGCGTGCGGCGGGTGGCACGTCGGCGCAGCTCGCGGACGAGGTGCGGGACATGGTGTCGGCCACCGCCGGCAAGGTGGTGCCCGCCGGCAGCGAGGCCGCCCGCGACGAGCTGGACCGGTAGCCGGCCACAGGATCGGGAGGACGTCATGCCGGACAAGCACGAGCAGGCCGAGGAGATGCGCGACGAGGTGCCCTCGACCATCGCGCGCTCCGACGACAAGGCGGTCCGGACCTACAAGAAGACCCTGGAGTCGGCCGAGGAGACCTACGGCGACGGCGAGCGGGCCCACCGCACGGCGTACGCGTCGTTGAAGCACACCCACGAGAAGGTCGGCGACCACTGGGAGCCGAAGGAGCACAGGGGCCCCTCGGATCCGCAGGCGGCACTGGGCACCCCGGCCTCCCGGGACCGGGAACGGCCCACGGCCCAGGGGGTCGACGCCAACGCGAGCAAGGGGCACCTGGAGGACGTGGCGCGGAAGGTCGGCATCGACGATCCGCAGAAACTGAACAAGGACGAGCTCGTCCGGGCCATCGAGAAGGCCAACGCCCGCGCCACCGCCCGCGCCCGCCGCAGGTGATGCTCGACGCCGTCGGGTCCGTGCCGGCGAGCGAACCCCGCGCCGCGGACCCCACCGGGTGCGGTGGCCGTTGACCGACTTCCCGCTCTACGTGGCGGTGCTCGGCGCGGTGGCCGTTCTCGCCGTGCTGTCCAACCGCCTGGCCGACCGGCTGCGGCTGCCGGCGCCGGCGTTGTTCCTGTTCGCCGCGGCGATCATCTCCGACCTGTTCCCGCGGCTCAACGACCTGTCGCTGTACGCCGTCCGGCACCTGGTCGAGATCGCCCTCGTGCTCGTGCTGTTCAGCGGCGGCATGTCGATGGGCTGGCGGCGGCTGCGGCCCTCGCTCGGGCCGGTCGCCCTGGTCGGGGTGGCCGGCACCCTGCTGACCGCGGGCGCGCTGGCCCTGGCGTTGCGCTGGCTGTTCGGGTTCGACTGGCTCTCCGCACTGCTCGTGGGGACCGCCCTGTCGCCCACCGACCCGGCCGCGGTCTTCTCCGTGCTCGGCCGGCGCACCGTGGTGGGCCGCAGCGGCACCGTGATCGAGGGCGAGTCCGGGGCCAACGACCCGGTCAGCATCGCCCTCATGATCAGCCTGCTTCCGGCCGGGACCGCGGGGGGTTGGTCGGCCGTCGCGTCCGGCGTCGGCGAGTTCGCCCGGCAACTCGCGGTGGGCACGGCGATCGGCCTGGCCGGCGGCTGGCTGGTCCGGCAACTGATGCGCCGGGTGGTCCTGCCCGACGAGAGCCTCTACCCGCTGCAGGTGCTCTTCGCCGCCGGGTCGCTCTACGGCGCGGCCACGCTGGCGGGCGGCTCGGGCTTCCTCGCCGTGTTCGTCGCCGGCATCGTGGTCGGCGACGCGCGGGCGCCGTTCGAACGGGAGATCCGGCGCTTCCACGGCGCTCTGGCCAGCCTGGGCGAGATCCTGGCGTTCGGCCTGCTCGGGCTCATCGTCTCGCTGCGCAGCATGGTCACCGAGAACGCCTGGCTGACCGGCCTGGCGCTCGCCATGCTGCTCACCTTCGTGATCCGGCCACTGGTCGTCGGTGGCCTGCTCACCGCCGTGCGGCTGCGCTGGGGGGAGCGGATCTTCATCGTCTGGTCCGGGTTGAAAGGGGCGGTGCCGATCCTGCTGGGCACCTTCATCCTCACCGCCCACCTGGCCCAGAACCTGCGGCTGTTCGACATCGTCTTCGCCGTGGTGGCGTTCTCGATCGTCGTGCAGGGTGGCCTGGTCCCGCTGGTGGCCCGCTGGTGCCGGGTGCCGATGCGGAGCGTGCCGCTGCGACCCTGGGCGGTCGGCATGCGGGTCCAGGGCGAACCGGTGGGCCTGCGGCAGTACACGATCTCACCGGGCGCCCCCGCCGACGGCCGGCCGTTGTTCGAGCTCAGCCGGGACGAGGGGGTGTGGGTGAGCCTGGTGAGCCGCGGCGGCGAACATGTCCGGCTCGGCCGGGAGACGGTGCTGCGGGCCGGGGACGAGGTGCTGGTGGCCGGCGGGGAGCAGCCGGCGGGGAGCAGCCGGCGGCGGAGCGCGTCTTCACCGGCGAGCCTGACTGAGCCGGCTGGCCGGGGCCGATCCCGGCGGAGTTCCGTGGACCGCGACGCCTCCGGGCGGACGACAGCCGAGCAGCCGGTCCGGCGGTCACGAGCCGAGCAGCCGGCGGATCTCCGCGGCCGCGGGGTGCTCCGGCGCGACGGTGAGGAACCGCCGCAGCGTCGTCGGGGCGTCGGTCGGTCGCGTGGTCCGTTCCGCCAGGCCCAGCACCAGCAGGCCGTCGGGCGAGTCGGGCGAGTCGGTGAGGGCGTCCCGGGCGGTTTGCTCCGCCCCGGCGGCGTCCCCGGAGCGCAGCAGGGCGAAGGCGAGGCGCAGCCGGACGACGTCGTCGGGCCGCTCCCGCAGCGCCTCCCGATACATCTGGGCAGCGGCGTCGTACCGCTGCTGGCCCTCGAGGTCCTGGGCCAGCCGCAG
>NZ_JBSGJR010000707.1:0-3091 GCF_053605645.1 Micromonospora sp. NPDC003776 | reverse complement strand
GGTGGCGGGCAGCCGGGTCGACGCGGGCAGCCGGCCGTCCCGGATCGCGTCCCGCAGGGCGCGTTCCAGCCCGGCCCGCCGGCCGCCGCTCGCGTCCAGCTCCAGGTGCAGGTCGACGCCGAAATCGGCCCAGTCCATCGGCACAGAATTGGAGCTTAGGGCCGACCGGTGGCCCGGCGAGAATCGCCACATGACCGAGCTGAGCCGGCGGGCCGACGCGCTGCGCGCGCTGCACCGCCCGGGAGATCCGTTGATCCTGCCGAACGCCTGGGACCCCGGGTCCGCGCTGGCCGTCGTCGCGGCGGGCTTTCCGGCCGTCGCCACCAGCAGCGGCGCGGTCGCCGAGGCGCTCGGCCACGCCGACAACGAGGCCACGCCGGCGGACGAGATGTTCGCCGCGGTCGGCCGGGTCGCCGCCGCCGTCACCGTCCCGGTCACCGCCGACCTGGAGCGGGGGTACGGGCTGCGCCCGGCCGAACTGGTCGAGCGGCTGCTGGCGGCCGGCGCGGTGGGTTGCAACATCGAGGACTCCGACCCGCGTACCCGGGTGCTGTGCGACGTCGAGGAGCAGGCCGACCTGCTCGCCGGCATCCGGGCGGCGGCCCGGGCGGCCGGGGTGGAGCTGGTGCTCAACGCCCGGATCGACGTGCACCTGCGGGCGTACGGCCCGGCGGAGGAGCGGCTCGCCGAGGCGGTCCGCCGGGCCCGCCGCTACCGGTCGGCCGGGGCGGACAGCGTCTACCCGATCGTGCTGGCCGACCGGGCCGACATCCGGTCCTTCGTCGCCGAGGTGGACGCCCCGGTGAACATCATGGCCCGTCCCGGCGCGCCGGCCCCGGCCGAGCTGGCCGCCCTCGGCGTGGCCCGGGTCAGCTACGGCTCCGGCGTGTACGCGGCCGCCCGCGCCCGCGCCGCCGAGCTGCTCACCGCGATCCGGGCCGGCGAGCAGGTGTTCCCGTAGCGGCGCCGGAACCCGTGTCGGGGTTGCCGACCGGCGCTCGGCCCGGGAAGGTGAGCGGATGGGTGCCGCTGACGAGACCCGGGACGGCGTGTCGCTGACCAACCTGGACCAGCCGCTCTTCGACGGCGCCGGGACGACCAAGCGCGACCTGGTCGACTACCTGGACGCCGTGCACGCCCGGATCCTGCCCGAGCTGCGCGACCGGCCGCTCTCGGTGCTCCGGGTACGCCCCGGCCAGGAGCCGTTCATGCAGAAGAACCTGCCGAAGTACACGCCCGACTGGGTGCGCCGCACCGAGGTCTGGGCGGAGGCGTCCCATCGGCGCATCTCGTACGCCCTCTGCGACGACCGGCGCACCCTGCTCTGGTTCGCCAACCAGCGGGCGGTGGAGTACCACCCGACGCTCAGCCACGCGGGCGACCCGGAGCACCCCAGCCACCTGGTGCTCGACCTGGACCCGCCGGAGGGGGACTCGTTCGGCATGGCGGTACGGGCCGCGCTGCTGGTCCGCCAGGCGCTGACCGACGCCGGCCTGGCCGGCGCGGTGAAGACCAGCGGGGCGAAGGGGCTGCACGTGATCGTGCCGGTGGCGGCGGGGACCACCGGCGAGGAGGCGGCCGCCGCGACCCGGGCCCTCGCCACGCACGCCGAACGGCTCGACCCGGCGCTGGCCACCACCGCCTTCATCGTCGAGGACCGCGGCGGCCGGGTCTTCGTGGACTCCACCCGGGCGTACGGGGCGACCGTGGTGGCCGCGTACAGCCCGCGGATCCGGGCCGGCACACCGGTGTCGTACCCGGTCGGCTGGGCCGAGGTGGAGTCCGTGGCGCCGGGCGACTTCACCGTGCGGACGGTGCCGGGGCTGCTCGGCGACCGGGATCCGTGGGCGGCGGCGCTGCCGGCGCCGCAGCGGCTGCCGGCCGACCTGGTGGCGGAGGGGCGGACCATCCCGGTGGCCCGGGTGCAGGCCATGCACGAGGGCAAGCGCCGGGCGAGGGCCCGCCGCGAGGCCGGCTGAGATCGACGGACACGAAAAAGCCCGGGCCGATCGGCCCGGGCTTTCTCCTGTCTGTGCCCCCGGCAGGATTCGAACCTGCGCCCCCGCCTCCGGAGGGCGGTGCTCTATCCCCTGAGCTACGGGGGCTCAGCGACCCGAGAAGAGTAGCAAACGCCGTCCCGGATCACCGAATCGGCACCCGCGCGCCGATCTTCGGCGGCTCAGGCGGCGGCCATCGGGCGACCGCAGCTGGGGAGCGGGTGCAGGACGATCCGGCGCGGGAGCCGGCGGGGCCACTCGTTGCGCGGCCAGGACCCGTCGATGATCAGGTGCACGGTGCGCTCCTCGGTGCCGCTCAGCCGCAGTACGAAGTCGCGGGGGAGCGGCGGGTCGACCGAGGGCGTGGTGATCATGAAGCGCACCCGGCCCCGGGACGACACCGCGGAGATCACGTCCGCCGCCGGCATGGTGCCGCGCAGCCGTACCCGGCCGATCCAGTAGACCTCCGCGGCGTGCTCCTGGGCGGCCCGGGTGATCGACGGGTACTCGCTGCGCACCCAGCGCTCGACCGCGCCCACGCAGAGGCCGCAGGCCCGTTCCCGGGGCTCGCGCGGACCCAACCCCCAGGCCCGCAGGTACGCCCCGACCGTGCCGGCGTCCATCGCCAGGTCGAACCGGCGCTGGATGAGGGTGGTCAGGCTCTGTCGCGTCCAGAGCTCCTCGTCCAGGCCGAACTCGTCCGGGTGGACCCCCCGCAGCACGTCGATCAGCTCGAGTTCCTGTTCGCGGCTGAGCGTTCCCGACTCGCCCTGCCGCAGTCCGCGACGGACGGCTGCCACCGCTCCGTCACCGCCGATGGTGTGGCGTCGGCACCAGCTGGTCACCGACCGCCCTGCGTCTCTGAGTGCAACCCCCACGTCCTGCGCAACGAGCCCGAATCGCAACTGGTCACGATATGTGGGGAGAAAAGTCTCCAAGCAACGCAATGGGTAGCATCACCCAAAACGTTATAAAGCGGCATAACGGGCAGGTCGGTGGCCGGAACGCGGAGGGGCGCGCCCGGGCGGGGGGGCCGGGCCCCCCCCCCCCCCCCGGGGTGCGGGGGGGGGCCCCCGCCGGGGGAGGGCCCCCGG